>JACPVN010000524.1 GCA_016191715.1 Ignavibacteriota bacterium
CACATGATTGATATTCTTCCAATGCGGGACGGTTGCTGAAAAGGTACGTTGCTTTCTTCGTTCTTCTATCAAACAAGAAGTACACTACAGGACCGTTATCTTTCGTAAACGCGAGAATCCATACAGAATCATCAGTTGTTCTACTGTTCAGCACAACATCGCCACTGTCAATGTTCTGAATTGTTTCAAAATCTTCCCGAAGTGATTCATCAATGACGGTCCAGATGTTTCGATGTTTGTAAAATGAAACAAGTTGAAGTGTATGGTTTGTCGGATGTGTAACGATGTTGGAAATATCATACTCAGAATCTTCTGCAAGAACGCGAGCATCTCCTGATAACGTCATTTCAACAAGCCGGGTCGCGTTCCAGCCGCGTGAGTCACCAACGTACATTGCAGAGTTATCATGCGTGAAGCCATAGACATTCGGGAAACCATCTTCAAATGACCACTTTGCAAGATGATTCCATGAACCATTCGTTTGAACATTCAGTGAGTAACCGCCATCTTCATTTTGTACGAGTGCGGCTCGAACGGTGAATGAATTATCTGCAATCCAACCCACAACGTTTCCGGGATTTTCAACGAGAAGTTTCTCTTCTCCCGTTTGCAAATTCAGTTCATACACATCGTGCAAACGCTTATCACGAACATTCAGTCCGACAAGAATTTTGTCGGGAACATTCGGGTCTGTGTGAATGACTTGCGCCTGAATTTCCGGATGCGGTGTTAAATCTCGCACAACTTCCGTTGTACAGTTCACTAAATATAAATGCCAGTTCTCATCTCCGTCTTTATCCTGAACATAAATGATGTTCATGGAATCTTCGCTCCAGAAATATTGCCGGATGCCGCGATGTTTATCACGTGTAATGGCTCTATCGTCGGTTTTATCAATAGAGCGAACCCAGACGTTCAACACGTCATCAAACGGGGCGATGTACGCGAGCCATTTTCCGTCAGGTGAAATCTGCGGTGACATCCGCTCCGGGTTTCCAAAGAGGACGGAGCGGGGGATGAGTTTTGTATTCGTGTTCATTCTTGTATTCAAGTGCATAGGTAATGGTAAGGAATTGACGATTGAGTCATTGACGATCGAATCATTGATAATGAAAGCAATGACTCAATGACTCAATCGTCAATGTAACAATCAAGCCGAAAGTTCTTTCCAGCGCCTCGCGTACTTTGTCAGCGTTTTGTCAACAAGAAAGTGTACCGAACCTTTGGTGAAGAGATGTTTCTTGTTTTTCGTTCCGGCTTTTTTTCCGGTGAGAATTTCTATTCCTTCATCAATAGTTTTTACAGAATAGATTCTGAACTTGCCTGCGTTCACTGCTTCAATCACATCCCGACGTAGCATCAACTCTGGAATGTTTTGATGCGGAATTAGTACGCCCTGCTTGCCGGTCAATCCTCTCGCTTTGCACACATCGAAGAAGCCCTCGATTTTCTGATTCACTCCGCCGATAGGCTGGATTTCTCCTTTTTGATTGACGGAGCCGGTGACCGCAATATCCTGCCGCAAGGGGAGATTGGAGAGAGAAGAAAGCAACGCATAGATTTCCGTTGACGAGGCGCTGTCGCCATCTACGCCGCTGTACGATTGTTCGAACGCGATGCTTGCCGTCATCACGAGCGGCTTGTTCATTGCGTATGTGCTGTGCATGTAACCGTTGAGAATCAACATTCCTTTATCGTGCGTCGGTCCGCTCATCTCTGCTTCGCGTTCGATGTTAATGATGCCGTCGCGACCAAGCGATGTTTTCGCAGTGATGCGCGTCGGTTTTCCGAACGCGTACTCGCCAAGGTCATAGACCGAAAGTCCGTTCACCTGTCCGACTGCCCAGCCATCCGAATCAATCATGATGCTACCGTCAATAATCATGTCCTGAATTTTTTCTTCGATAAGATTCACTCGCTCGATACGTTCATCAATTGCTCTCCAGACATGCGATGCATTTGCCATCGCGCCGTTTTCTTTTGATGCCCAGTAACTCGCTTCCCGTAAGACATCAGCAATCACATTGAAGCGGGTCGAAAGTTTGTTTTGTCGTCCGGCAAGCCGTGTTCCGTATTCAATCACCGCCGCAACTCCGGAAGCATCGAACGAGCAGAGTTTATCCTCGTCGCAAATCATCTTGATGAACGAAACATACCGGTTGATGGAGTCGTCCTGCTTCGGCATTTCAATATCGAAATCGGCGCGGACTTTGAAAATTTTCTTGAAGTCATCATCCTGTTCATACAATAAAAAGTAAATATACGCATCACCGATCATGATAACCTTGACGCCGATTTCGACCGGCTCCGGCTTCAGCGCGGAATTCATTCCGAACAATCCGCTTTCCATAGATTGAATTTCCAGCAACCCGTTTCTCAATGTGCGTTTCAATGTTTGCCACACGCCCGGCTCAACAAGCGCATCGAGCGCATTTACGACGATATAGCCGCCGTCCGCCTTCAGCATGCTTCCTGATTTAATCATTGTGAAATCTGTGCGCCAAACGCCGTTTCGGTCAACTTCGCGCTCAATCGTTCCGAAGAGATTTTTATACTTCGGGTTTGTTTCGATAACAATCGGGATGCCTTTCGTTTCGGAATTATCAAGCACAACGTTGACGCGAAATTCAATAAACGAATCCTGTTCTGACTGTTCCGCTCCATCCGTTCCCGCCGGTTGGTTCTCTCCATCTTGCGGTCTGAACTTGTGAAGATTGTTGACGACATGTTCGATGACACTTTCAAGATGTTTGTGCAGTTTTTCGTTCTGATATTTTGTTCGAATTTCTTCAACGTGGAGTTTGGCAATCGGTTGAAAATGTTTCTTCGTCAACTCTTCGATGGAGTCCTTTGCTTTCCTGTCAATGTTCCGCATCTCGCGAAGCATGACTTCCATCGCTTTTTCAAGAAGCATTCTATCCTGAATTTTCTGTTCGACATCTTCCCGCGTAATTTTTCCTTGTTGAATCAGAGTATCGAGTTGGTCAAAACTTACCGGCTGATTGCCGACCACTGGTGCAATCTCCGGCTGAACTCCCGAAGCCACTTGTACCTGAATAACTTCAAATCCTTTTTCTTTCACTTTCTTTTCAAAATCGCGCAGAACACTCCGTTGACGGTCCTGAAAATGTTCCAGCACTCCACGACGCTTATCCTGATACCGCTGACTCTCCAACGCGGTGGGAATGATCTTGATGAGTTCCTGGAGTAATCGGTCCATGTCGGAACGAAGTTGAACGCCTTGTCCGGCAGGCAGGGTAACAAGAACCGGCGCGTCGGGATATTTGATGTTATGAACATAACATTGGTCTTTGAGCGGAACCTGTTTTCCTTCAAACTCTGCAAGAAGCCGTTTGATGGTTGTCATTCTTCCTGTGCCGGAATATCCGGTTACAAACACGTTATACCCTGCGTTATGAATTTCCAAGCCAAGCCGAAGCGCTCGCAACGCACGCTCCTGACCGATGATATCCCGCGACGGGTGAATATCGTTTGTTGATTTGATGTCTAAACTGTTCGGGTCGCAATGCCAGCGAAGTTGTTCGACCGGCACTTCATATTGTTTGATGTTCGATTTCATAATTCTTGTCTGATATTACTAAGATTTCAATTTCGGGTTACAAACTTACTAATGTTCTGGGTGATTGACAAGTTTTTCTTTCATCTACCTTATACAAAAATCGTTTATTATTGACTTTTTATTAATTATTTCGTATAGTGAGACATCACTTCCCTTGTTCTTGTCAGTATGTATTTGTTCACATTTCAACAATCAAAACAACATAGGTGCTGTTATGCAAGACCAATTTTTCATTATCAGTAATGCTGAACATTATTTTTGGCATTACACGCGCTCATTAAGAAAAAATTTCGTATTTGTTTTTCATTATCGCTTAGTGAAGAATCTCTTTCCCCAATTTCAAAAGCAAAATTACATCAAAGCAAACTTCTTTCAAAGAACCGAGAAAATCTATTGTGATTAGCATATAAACAAAAAAGCAAGATTTTATCACTTTTCTTTTTTCTGATTATTATGCACAGAATTGATTTCCAACAATGCATTTGCCTGTTGTTACTCGTGACATCGTGTACACAAAATTCACAAGAAGAAAATCAACTGAATACAGATTTCCAAAGAACAATAGTACAAAGTCTTACGGAAAATGTGCTTGATTCTATTCTGTTCACTTCTCCACAGTCGGAACATATTGTGGCTTATTATCCTCTTGACGGAGATGCAAAAAACACCGCTCACAATTTTATGCATGGAACGAAGGTTGGAGACGTAAAACTGTCTGAAGATAGATTTGGTAATCCGGGAAAAGCCCTCCGCTTTAATGGCAAAGATAGTTTTTTCAAGTTGGATTCTGTAAAACTACAATCAGGCAATGCAGAATTAAAAGATTTTACCGTTTCTGTTTGGGTGCGCTTATTATCATTTAACCCGAAAGGACGTGAGGGTCGTTCCTACATTCTTGATTTGCGCGGGGATGGGATTGATAACAACAATAGCCTCGCGATTACACTTGATGTAGAACCAAGTTATGCTGTGTTTAAAGATCAGTTGAGTCAAAGTCCCGCTATACTTACCGGTTATTCTTCTGAACTTGCTTACTGGGCAAACACTCATTTCGTCCTTTGCTATTCATTAGTCCCTTTCCGTTATACGGAAAGCGCTTCACCAATCATTCATAAGAACATACAAAATCCTGTAGGAAGGTGGACCCATTTTGTATATGTCCGCGAGACGTCAGAGTATTTATCAGAGGTGAGGGTTTATGTTGACGGAATTCGGATGCAAACATATTTTATTCTGGATACAGGTGGTAGTTTGCCGATTAGTGAACCAATGTCATTAGAAAATGGTGGTCGAATTGCAAACACAGCAGAAAATGGAAAATATAGGCGTCCCGAACTGTACTTCTTGCATGGAGATATGGATGATATTCTTATTTATGCCTGTGCATTGACAGAAGAGGAAATCTTAGAACTCTATACATGGAATGGGTGGAGAAAAAATGAGTTTTGATTTTGTGTTAACAATGCGACGGCTTATCATAGTGACGATTGTATTTGGGATTTTGATGACAGTCAGTTTTTCTCAAACTCTTCTCTACGATATCTATGGCACACGAGACGGGCTTCCATCGGATGAAATTAACACACTTTTTCAGGATTCTCAAGGATTTCTCTGGATTGGCACTCTTGACGGACTGACAAAATATGATAGTAAACATTTCATCAACTATACTACTGGAGACGGGATATTTTCAACCGAAGTGCATAACATTTGGGAGAATAAATCTCATCCTCAGTCGTTGTGGCTTTTTATTGATGAAGGTATTTGTCAGTTCTCGAACGGAGAATTTACTCCTCCGAAAACCTCTCCCATTTCCTCAAGAATTACCGCGGCTCTACAAGACAAGGAAGGAATCATTTGGAGTTCAACAGAACATGGAATAGAAATACTGACAGATGATAACTTTACACAAATGAGTGTTACTCCGTCTCCCCGATTGTGCAATCAAATCATCGAAGGAGATGACTCACTACTCTGGTTCCTCTCGTTTGACGGGCTATGGTATTATTCGCGTATTGAAAAACGTTTCTCTCATTTCTTGGAAGTAGAACCTGCAGAGACGTTCCCTTATGGCAGTGCAATGTGCTTAGATGACAAAAACGATTTATGGGTTGCAACTCATACAGGAGAAATTGTACGCATTCGTAATAGTCAAATTATTGATAAGCGAAATGTCCGGTACGGTAAGTTTACATTTATCGTAGATGACCATGAACGGTCAATGTGG
>JACPVN010000525.1 GCA_016191715.1 Ignavibacteriota bacterium
GTAAAAGATACAGCGTGGTGGTGGTTTCTCGTTTCGGCAGTGTTGTTCGTTGTTTGCATCGTAGCGCCGTTCGATATTATGAGAGAATGGTTATTGCCTGCGGCATGGGTTTGGCCCCTCTTTATTTGGAGCCGTCTTGGTATGAGACTCAGTGAACACTTCAGACAATCAAACAAAAATCAGGATGCTCAAAGAGACGCGATGCTTATGCAGGTGTTGTGGTCAGTGGGGGTTCTAATTGCATTAGTGGCAGGAGGAGGAGCCGCTCTTCGATTTATCATAGCCGGCGAATGGGCAACTTTAGCCGCATGGATAATTAGCGCCGCGTTTATTCCATCACTCGCTTTTGTTTTATCAATCTGGACGAACAGCAATTACGCGTTTGAAGGAATTTACACCTTACTCTGGATTGTCGGTTGTACGAGCAAACAACCTCTGCTCGATTTTATGGGAACGTTGCATGATTCCATTGTCATACAAAATCCGTTTTTATATTTTATTGGGACAGTTGCACTGATTACATTCGCCGCGGTAGGGAAACAACGTTTGATAGAACGTTAACACAAAGACGTAGTACCCTCAATACCCCTACCAGACGCCCCTTGTGGAGCAATCCATGAGGGGTGTTTGTTTTTGTTTTCTTTTCTTTTCCTTGTATTTTCTGTCCGTCTCAATGGATTGTTCAGCAAAGATAGTAGTAAAAGGGTTAGTACAAGGTGTCGGTTTTCGGTATTTTGTTTACTCAAAAGCAGTGAAACTCGGTATTCACGGATACACAAGGAATTTGTTTAACGGTGATGTCGAAATCGAAGCGGAAGGAACTCGTGGTTCAATCGAAGAATTAATTAAAGAAGTAAAAGTCGGTCCACGCGCATCTCATGTTTCAGATGTTGTCATTGGGTGGAACGAACCAACTGATAAATTCAATCAATTTTCTATTCGGTAGTTAGGTCAAATGCGATTCGGAATCGGGTACGATGTTCATAAATTAATCGAAAACAGGAAACTGATTCTCGGGGGAGTGGAAATCCCTTTCGAGAAAGGACTCGATGGGCATTCCGACGCAGATGTACTCTGTCATACAATTGCTGATGCGTTACTTGGCGCGGCGGCGCTTGGAGATATCGGCAAACATTTTCCAGACACTGACCAACACTTCAAAGGAATTTCAAGTTTACTGTTGCTGAAGAATGTATCTGATTTACTCCATCAATATCGGTACCTCATCAATAATGTTGATGTTACCTTGATAATGGAGAAACCCAAAATTATTTCCTATGTTGATTTGATGAGACAGAACATCGCACAATCCCTTTCCATTTCTATTGATAAAATTTCAATCAAAGCAACTACGAATGAAGGATTGGGGTTTATTGGGAAGGGTGAAGGCGCGGCGGCAATGGCAATTGCATCAATTTCAGAAACAGAAGAGGAACTTTGAACGAGATCATCCAACTCCTTGCACAGGTTGACCCGTTTTGGATTTACGTCATTATCTTCGGAGTGGCGTTCATTGAAAATTTATTTCCGCCGTTGCCGAGCGATGTTGCAGTAGTATTCGGTGGCGCGCTTGCTTCGTTAGGCAGAGGGAATTTTTTCCTTGCTCTTAATGCCGCAGTGTTCGGAAGTACATTGGGTTTCATCACGATGTTTACCATTGGAAATTGGTTCGGGAAGAAAATTCTTGATGAAGGAAAGTTGAAGTTTATTCCGGCAGAAACAGTGAAGAAACTTGATTCATGGTTCGACAAATACGGGTATTGGTTGATTGTCGGGAACAGATTTATGGCAGGCACTCGTGCAGTTGTCTCTTTCTTCGCCGGAGTTTCACATCTTGAACCATTCAAAACAACCGTGCTTTCTTTTTTCAGTTCATTGTTCTGGTATTCGATTCTTGTCTATGCCGGTTATTCGTTGGGAAAGAATTGGGAAGAAATCGGTTTTTATTTAAGCGCATACAGTCAAGCAGTTACCGGTCTCATGATTGTTGTTGTAATCATTGTGACAGTTCGATATTTCATCAAACAACGAAAGGCAAAATCAAATGTCTGAGTTTTTACTTCAAATAGATAAATCGCTCTTTAATCTCATGAATCAGGGAATGGCGAATTCATTCTTTGATGCGACCATGCCATTCCTCACCGATTTGAACAAACATTGGATTGGCTGGATATTGTTTGGCAGTTTGTGGCTACTGTTGTTATGGAAAGGTGGGAAGAAAGGAAGAATCATTGCCATTGCACTAATTCCTTTGATTACATTCAGCGACCAACTCAGCAGTACATTTATCAAAAAAGCCATTATGCGACCGCGGCCGTGTCATGATATCAATGGAATAATAATGATGGAACATCTACGGTTGCTTGTTCCGTGCGGTAGCGGATTTTCATTTCCATCATCCCATGCTGTCAATAGTTTTGCCGCGGCAACTTTATTAGCTGTGTACTATCGGAAGTTTGCTTGGGCATTTTTTACGTATGCTGTTGTTGTCTCATTTTCCCGCGTCTATGTTGGAGTACATTATCCGTACGATGTGTTTGTCGGTGGAATTGTAGGAATAGTTTGCGGTTTGATTATCGTTTCGCTCTTACAACTCACAGGTAAATTTCTTCCATCACTTGAAATAAAAAACCTTCCTGAATAAGTGAATACAAATTTGAATTCTAACAAAGGAGGTGACTTCAAAAGGAACATGTTTGTTGCTACTATAACAGGCATTTTACTCGGAATCGCTTTTCCACCGATTCCAACCGGTGTTACTGCTTTCGTTGGGATTGTTCTTCTGTTATTTCTCTTAGAAAGATTAGAAACATACCTGGATGCTTTCCGGTACAGTTATTTCGCTTTCTTCGTCTGGCATATTATTGTTGGATATTGGTCAGGAGGATTCACTCACGGACGGGATGTTTATCAAATGCTTGGTGGTGCAGGTTTACTCATTCTCAATCCATTCTTTTATTTGATTCCGATTGCCGCATTTCAATTCGTTCGTAGAATATTCAGTTTCAACGCGGCTGTTTTTTCTCTCCCGTTCACATGGATTGGTTTGGAGTTATTCCGTGCCAACACTGAACTCGCTCTCCCTTGGTTGACTCTCGGAAATACTCAAACTTTTAATCTTCCGGCAATTCAAGTTGCATCTATTACGGGAGTGTACGGAGTTTCATTTTGGATTATGCTTATCAACGTTTCTCTCTTTATTTTGATGAGGAAAATATTGAACCATGAATGGAAACTTCCATCAAGACAATCTCTCGCAATGTTCTTCTCAATTCTCATCATGTATTTACTACCATACATCCATGGTACTATAGTTATGAAAGAACTACAACAGCCGTCTAACTTACCGAAAGTTCGCGTTGCCTTAATTCAACCTAACATTGACCCGTTTGAAAAATGGAAATCCGATAAGTTTGAGCCGTTCCATCTTCACAGGGAAATGACCAAAACTCTTCAAGGGAAAAATGTTGACCTTGTGTTTTGGTCAGAGACTGCCATACCATTTTATCTTTTACATTCAAACAATCAATATTATCTTGAGCAACTTCGGGAGGATTTGAAATATTCCAAACTCAATCTCTTAACCGGTGTACCGGATATCATCTATTATCCCGATGAATTACTTGCGCCAAAATCGAGCAAAGAAAGTAAGGATGGTGTTCGATACGAAAATTTCAATGGTTCGATTTTACTCTGTCATGATTCAGATTCAATTCAAAGATACCACAAGAAATTACTCGTTCCTTTTGCAGAACGCGTTCCTTTCTCGGATGAACTGAGTTTCCTCAATGCGTTCCAATGGGATTTAGGATTGGGCGGTTGGGGAAGAGGAAAAGAATTCACGGTGTTTCAATTTCAAACAACAAATAAAATAATTGTTCAGTTTTCCAATCTCATCTGTTTCGAATCAATCTTTCCTGGATTTGTAACAGAGTTTGTCCGTAACGGCGCTCAGTTTCTTTCCATCATTACCATTGATAGTTGGTGGGGAAATACATCAGGCGCATATCAACATTTGCAATATTCTGTGTTTCGGGCGATTGAAAACAGACGGTGGCTGGCTCGTTGTGCAACCGGAGGAGTTTCTTGCATAATTGACCCTTTTGGTCATATATTAGAACCGTCTGAGCTATTCTCCAGGCAAATTATCATTGGCGAAATCGAATTACGGAATGATATTACGTTCTACACTCGATACGGCGATTGGTTTGCGACGCTTTGCATCACCATTGCAAGCATGTTCATAGTTTCAGCAATAGGCAAAAAATATTATTTATTATTAAGAACCCAACAAGAGAATACAAAATGAAATATATTGACTTACGTAGCGATACCGTTACAAAACCCTCTCAGGGGATGTTGGAGGCAATGATGAAAGCGGAGGTCGGTGATGATGTGTTTGGTGAAGATCCGACCGTCAACAAACTTCAGGAACGAGTGGCAGGAATGTTCGGAAAAGAAGCTGCGCTCTTTGTACCGAGCGGAGTTATGGGAAATCAGGTTTCTATTAAGGTTCATACACAACCCGGCGACGAAATTTTATTAGACCAAGATTCACATATTTTTGTGTATGAAACAGGCGCCTCTGCATTTCTCTCCGGCGTGCAAATGCGCAGTGTCATGGGTGTTGATGGGACGATGACTTCGAAACAAC
>JACPVN010000526.1 GCA_016191715.1 Ignavibacteriota bacterium
ATATCGTGTATTTAGATGAAAACTATGATATATACTGGTCAATTACCGATAAATATTTTGATGATGGAGAAGAATATTCTCAACGATATGGAATGATAATGAATCAAGTCGCAGAGTTAGAGATTCTCTCTGAATCAGCGGATTTACCGGAGATTCATCTTATGAGTTATCGAAGATTATTAGGTGAAGCGATTTCGAGATTATTAGATGATGAAGAAAGTGAGATCATTGATGATGCAATACATCGAGCAAGCAAATATCTGAACGAACGAGCGAATGAATCTGCTCGAGTATGGTATTTCAGGTCTGCAGTTATTGTCGTCTCGATTGTAATTCTTCTCATGATATCTATCAGTTTGTTGCAGGTACAAATACATGTTCTGGATGAGAATTATTTTACAATAGTTCTTGGATCACTGATAGGTTCTTTTGGAGCTTTACTATCGAGCGTACAACGATCATCGAAATTACTTGTTAGTCCGGCGGCTGGAAAACGAGTACATTATCTTGAGGGTGCTACGAGAGTCATCGTTGGAATTGTTGGGGCGTTTTTTGTCGCACTTTTAATGAAATCAAATCTCATATCGTTGAATCAATCTGTGAACAGTGAACTTGCTTTGATAGCCTTATGTTTTGTGGCTGGAGCAAGTGAGCGGATGGTGCCAGGCTTGGTTTCGAAGGTGGAAGTTACTACGCTTCAAACTGTTTCTTCGTCTTCTAAATCTGCAGTGGCAAATGAAACAGTTATATCAAAAACTGAAGAAGAGAATTAACATAGGTTTATGCTCACAATAGTTGTTATGGAGTCAAGTATTCAAAATGACTCAATGATATGAGCAAACATCCGTCAGGGCGACAAACGGTTCGTCAATCCTATGGATACAGGTAATGTCACACAAACGAGGACGCTTGTGGGAGCGAGCATCAAACCCCTTCCCTATGAAAATAGGGAAGGGGCAGGGGATGGGTCTTTGATACATCACGATGCTAAACAAAAGATACCTCTTCATGGAGAACAAACGGTTCCGGTACATCCAGGTTCATTAAATATTGTTCGAGGTCACTCAGCGATTCATTAAACTGTAGCCGATATTGTTCCGTTTCACGTTTCATGGATTGCGCCAATGTCTTATAATATTCAATCCCTGAAAGAAGGTTGTCCTTAAATGTTTTCAGATATTTATTCTTTTTCTCTGTGACGGAACCGATGCTATCGGTGATTTCTTTTTCCAAATAATCAACATACAACTTCAATTCGTTTATGAACATGTTGGGGCGATGCAATGTGTTGAGAATGTTCTTTCTTCCGTAGATATGGTCAATCATTTGTCTCAAGGAAAATGTATTGGAGAAATATGCAAGATTGGGTCCGGGGCAAATGGTGACTTCCTGGATTTTATGCGGAGGAGGAATTCCGTTCTTCAGATATGCAGCAGTACCGAGGTATTGGCAGATACATTCTTTCTCAGTCACTTTTTCTATTTGCTTTGCAAGAACATCCGGTGGAAGTTGCTGTTCTGTAAGTTGATTGATTTTCAAAATCTGATATTCACGTGAAGCTATGCAGATGGGCTTCTCCGTAAATTCAGTATTGAAAGAGAGATATTTATTGAAACAAGCGCTTCCCGGATTTCCTTTTTCAATCCTTTTCTTTTTTTCTTGTTCAGCAGAACTCTTTCTGAAATTATTAAACAACACTCCGAGAGGCGAAGTGTTACTGAGATAATAATCTTCCTGTTTTGCAGAGATAAGGTTTTGCAACGTTTCATCATCTACATTGGTTACTTCCGGAACAAGCAAGAACGGACTCCCCCATCCTGCGCTGTCAACTTGAAAATACTCCAGAAGAAAATCGTGTTCGTTCGATGTTCCGATGCCGCCTTGAACCGAAATTTTAACATTGGGCTTATGCGAAAAAGTTTTCATTTCTTTCTGGAGAAGTGAATGGTTGCACATCTCCAACAACTCAGCAGTTAATTCTTCTTTTTTATGCTTGAACTCTTCTAAAATGGGAGCGAGCAAGTAACCATCAGTCGCAAACGCATGACCGCCGCAATTCAATCCCGATTCAATTCTGTATTCAGAAACCCATAACCCTTTTTTAGCAAGTAATTTTCCTTGAATGGATGCCGAGCGGAAATCACTCACTTTCAGAGTGATTTTCTTTTTTAATTGTTGATGTTCATCAGGAAAAAAATCTTTGAACGTTGAACAATAAGTGAACAAGCGTGGATTCATTCCGGCAGAAAAAACAACAGAGGAGTGAAGTTGACTGTTTGCAAATCCACGGAGTGCCGCCATAGCATCGGAATACTCCGAAGGTAACGGTTCTCCTTCCTGAGAATAATTTGTCCTGTCACATTTCGTCATAATATTCACATCAATAGCTCCTGCACTGATTATTTCTCGAAGCGATTCCTGAAGTAATAATTTTTCAACTCCTGCATCCATGTTCTTCATTTGGTCGAATAGATTTCGTAACGGAGAAGATGAAGGAAGCAGTTCAAAATATTTCACAATATCCGTTCCTTGGTCAAACCGTTCAGTCTTAATTTTTTCCATTTGTCTGAAGACAATTCTCTGTAGTAAATCAAGATATGCAGTAACTCGTCTCGAACGACAATCGAACGAATCCTTACGGATAGGGATGTAGGTTTCGTTTTCCTGATTGCTATGAAACTTCCGCATTTCCTCCAGCAAGTTATCTTCAATGATAGAAACAACAGATGAAATTCCGAATCGTGCTACTTTTAAAGGTGTGTCAATTGTATAAGCCAATCCCATAACAGGGATATGAAAAGAATGAAAAAAAAGTGGTGTCATGAATAGAAGGAATGAATATGAAAATTCCGGTAGAGACATACATCTTTATCCGGCGTCGAGATAGTGAATGTGAAAGTATTTTGTGATGCTATCAATGTGGGTTTCTCTGTCTGTCGAGCCCCAGGGGTGTGAACACATCACCGTAAGGTTTGCGAAATACGGAGCGGTATTTCTTAGCAGTTCGTTGACTGAGCAATGTAAGAAGGACTAACGTAAAATATTTGTTTCGGGCATGTTCAAGGGTCGGTAACAGTATAAGGAATATCCTGTCGAATTTCAACTTTCGGGTTTTTGCCGAACATGATATTTAGAAGAATGTGAAAGGTTTTTGAAACATATTGACTCAAAAGGTCGAAAAAATCGGTTCTCTCATTCAATCTAAATATTATCAATTCAACAAAAAGTTTATTACATTATCATCGAATTTTAGTATGGAGATTTATATGAACAGTAAATATTTACTTGCAATTGTACTCACCGTTTCAGTCATATTTATTTCCTGCACGGAAAAGATTGTTGAGTACAGAACCGTAAATCCTACAGATAAACCAACAGTGAACGACCAGTTCCATGGCGATATTGTCGGGCGTGTGTTGCAAAAGAACAGCGGCGCGAAAGTCTATATCAGTCAGGTGAACGTTGTTGACTCCGCATTGATTGACCCGAATGATGGTTCGTTCGCGTTTAACAGTATTCAAATCGGAAATTATGATATGACGGTCAGGGCAACAAACTTCCGACTGTACAAACGGTATAATGTTGTCGTTACAGGCGGCGGGGTTATCTATGTCGGCGATTTTGATTTATCGAAAACACCAGACCTTGTCTCGACATATTATCCGGAAGATAAAGCGGAGATTGTGTACGATAACAGATACGCTCGACTTTCTGTCTCTGTCATGTTTACTCAGCCGATGGACAGAAAAAGCGTGGAAGAAGCATTCTCAACTAATCCTCCAACGAAAGGAGTGTTCCATTGGGGTTTGTATGCACCGACGTTGCAGTATGCATATTACTATCGCGATATGTCGTTTTCCCCGATTGAGTATGGCGCAGTGATTACAACGTACAGCAAAATTACTTCCTTCACATATTCGATTGCAAAAGTAAATTCTTATGTGGACACAACCTACACGATAACGCTTGGAACAGGAGCGAAAGATACGGCTGGTAATCACTTGCAGTTTCCGTTGACATTCAGTTTTAGTACTGTGCAAGCCGGATACACGGTGTACGGTATTCAAAGCGACCCGATCGATGGCGATATTGATGTTCAGCCGCTTTCGTATAATGGGATTACTGTTACGTTTCCAAGACGGATGAATAAATACTCGACACAACAAGCAGTTTCCATTACACCGAATGATGCGCGGATATTTGTTTGGCCCGACAGCAACAGAATGAAAATCTATCTCGGCGGAGTTTTCCGTGCGGATACGACCTACCATGTGTTGATTGATTCAACCGCGCTCGACCTTGATGGTAATAAACTTGGCGAGCAATTTGCCTTTTCATTCAGAACTGCTTCCGTTGCATTATCAGGTACCTATCCGACAAATGCTGAATTATTTGTCTCGACAGGAGCGTACGTTCGAATGAATTTTAATACGTATGTGTTAAAGTCCGGTGTAGAAAGCGCGTTTTCGATTTCGCCCAATGTTTCAGGTTCGTTTGTTTGGGGCGATGGTTATTACAATTCAGAAAGCAAAACACAGTTAACTTTCAAACCATCAAGCCCGTTACAAGCAAATACATTATACACCGTAACAGTGGCGAATACTGTTCGCGATTTATTCGGAACACCGATGAGAGAAAGTTATTCGTTCTCGTTTGTAACAAGACCTAACTAATTTCGGATTTCGGATTGTGAATTGCGGATTGGCGCTTGAAAAACTCTCCCAAGCGCCCTCGCTCTCTACGCTCTACAAACTCTCCATTTCCCCGATTCACTTTTTCACTAACCAAAATCCCGGAATTGCAGACTTACACTTCGGGCAACATCCATTCTTCATTGTATTCTTTTGGATTGTATATCCCCATCTCGCAATCAATAACTCGTGGCATTTCGGGCAGTAAGTGTTTTCATAACTACCAACCCGTCCCGGAATATTTCCGGCATACACAAAATGTAATCCTGCTTCATAACCAATCTCAACCGCTCGCATCAGCGATTTGATTTGAGTATTCGGTGTCAGTTGCATTTTGTAATCAGAATGAAATGCCGTTACGTGCCAAGGAATATCAGGCGATACGGAAACAAGAAAGTTTGCAATATCTTTCAATTCTTCTTCAGAATCATTGAAGCCGGGAACAACAAGCGTAACAACTTCGATCCAGATTTTCATTTCGTGAAGTTGTTTGATTGTATTAAGCACTGTTTGAAGAACGCCGCCGAGTTTTCTGTATTGCTTGTCCTGAAATCCTTTTAAATCAACTTTGTACAAATCAACCCACGGACGGAGATACTCAAGAACTTCCGGAGTTCCATTTCCATTCGAGACATACGATGTAACAATTCCGTACCGCTTTGCAATTTTGAAAATCTCAACTGCCCACTCACTTGTAATCAGCGGTTCGTTGTAGGTGCTTGTAACAACTGTTGCATCGTATTGATGCGCCGCCAAGACAATATCTTCAGGAGAGAGAACTTCAAACCTCGCGCTTGCGGATGGGTCACGAAGTGTTTGAGAGGTGAGCCAATTCTGACAATATCCGCATTGATAATCGCAACCCAACATTCCAAAACTCATTGCAAGATTTCCGGGAAGCGCATGGAAGAACGGCTTTTTCTCAATCGGGTCAACGTGCAGTCCAGCAACATATCCCCACGGTACAAACAACTTCCCGCCGCGATTAAATCTGACGCGGCAAATTCCATCTTTCCCTTCACCGATGGCGCAACGATGCCCGCACGAATAACATTCAATTCTGTCGTTCTCTATTTGTTTGTAAAGAACTCCTTCACGTGTGTTGGTTGAAAGAATTTGCTTCGGCGTAAGTGTATCGGATTTTGTCATGTCAACTGAATTACATTCACTGCAAATATACTCTTATTTTATCGGAAGGTCAATCAAATGGCTTGCATCGGTGAGCAATTTTCCGTATTTTCTTGTGCGATTGTATCATCATCTTTTCTGTCGTTCATGGCTCTGTAACCTTTGAGCCGATTTCAATGTCTAATGTCTAACTAACGAAAGAGCGTTCTCATGAAACTTAAAATACTTCTGATTGCAACGATTGCTATTACGTTGACATTATTAGCATCATCGGTTGTCCATGCGTTTTCAAAAGGGAAACCGAAGAAACCTACCAAAACAAAAACCAAATCAATTGTCATGAAGCCCATCAAACCCTTGCTGGATACGCTGAGTTGGATGGAGAATCTTGCAATTCAACCCTGTCCTGAAGATAGTTTTGGGCTTGCCGCAATCTCATTGCTAAGGGAGGTGAATGAATGGACAAAAGTACGCTATCGGAAAGGGGGTAATACCAAAAAAGGTGTTGATTGTTCCGGCTTTGTCAAGAATATATTCAAAGATGCTTTTTCGTTTGGACTTCCCAGAACTTCGAGAGAGCAGTTTACCCTCGGAGATTCCGTTGACCAAAATGAATTGAAAGCGGGCGACCTTGTCTTTTTCAAATCGAAGCGTAAGCGAATCAATCATGTCGGGATTTATCTCGGCAACGGACAGTTTGTTCACTCAGCAAGAAAACTCGGCGTTTCGATTGCCTCACTTGCAAATTCGTATTACCACAAACGGTTTGCCGGTGCGAAAAGAATACTTGGATTTAATTCCGGCTCAGTCGAAACTAACTGAATAAATCTTCGCGCACTTTGCGAAGCAACTTTGTGTTCTTTGCGGTTAAACTATCGTTACGCGCACGTAGCAAGTTTGTTCAGTACCGATAGATTCATTCTGTCTTCTTCCAAATCTTCACTCTTCGGTGTCTCAAGTATTTTCGGGATGTGAATCAATCTCGAATCCTGCATCA
>JACPVN010000527.1 GCA_016191715.1 Ignavibacteriota bacterium
CGTTGTCGAGCCTGCGGTAAAATTACTCACCCAATTAATTCCCAATTTCTGTCTCACGAGAATTGCAGTCGGGTTTGCAGAATCATCGCTTGCTTGATTACTCGCAATCTTGTTTCCGAGAAGAAGTAATCTTCCACCCGAGTTCAGAAAACTAATGAGACTGTCTGAGTTAGCTGAAGAAATTCCTGCATCCTGTCCTGCAACCCAAACAACCTTTTGCCAGCCTCTGAGAGAAAAAGGAATATCTCCGTTATTTTGAAATTCATCGAAAAGATAGCCTTTGTTCGTCAAGGCTGTTTTGACTGCGGAACCTCCTTGAGATTCATTCTCATAAATAACAACGATTGGATTCACTGGAACAATAACGGTGAAGGTTGTCACAAGCGTATCGTTTAGGCGGTCTTCGTCTTCAGTAAGTAACGTGGTTACCCGAAGTTTATATTGCCCACTGCTTGTTGCTATCCAGTTACCAAAAGAAACGTTCTGAATTTGGTTCGAGTCAAGTGAAGAAACAGTTTGTGTATTACTAAAGAGAGGAATGTTAAATGTTCCCGTCACTGTATCAATTTGAGCGAGAACATCGAACGTTTTGACGGTTGGGGAAAAGTTTTTTACTGAAGCAGAAATAGGAGTCATTGGATTAGATGATACAAATCCAGTTGAAGGTGTATTGGTTTGAACAGCAACATCGTTAACAATGTTCTTGAAAATAGAAATTGTCTGTGAGACATTATTTGCTACAACGAGTTCGACATCGCCATCTCCGTCAAGGTCGCTTACGAAAAGAGCATTGGGGTACATTCCTGTTGGATAATCAACTCTTGACTGAAATGTGCCGTCTCCATTGTTTCTATAAACGGAAACTGTATTGGAACCGGTGTTCACGACAATAAGGTCAATTTCACCATCCCCCTCAATATCACTAACACAGACCGACTGTGGAGTTGTTGAAGTCTCATAATCCACTTTGGGTTGAAAAGTACCATCTCCATTGTTTTTGAGTATAGAAACTGAATTAGAACCACTATTTGCCACAGCAAGGTCACCGTCACCATCACCATCAATATCACTAACAAAAATTGACCTACATTCATACCCCGCCGGATATTCTATCTGTGCTTGAAAAGTACCATCTCCATTGTTCATCAGAATTGAAACTGTGTAGGAACTGTTGTTTCCCACTGCTAGGTCGCCATCACCATCACCATCAAGGTCACTGATAAATACACAATTAGAGTAACCTGCTGTTGCATAATCCACTTTTGGTTGAAATGTGCCGTCTCCGTTGTTCTTGAAAATAGAGACTCCGCTATTACTTTGATGCACCACAGCAAAATCTTGATCGCCATCTCCGTCAAGATCAAACACAAAAACTGAATATGGATACGTTCCAGTCGCATAGTCCACTTTGGGTTGGAATGTACCATCTCCATTATTTTTCAAAATGGAGACTGTGTGGTAGTCGTAATTCGTGACCAAAATGTCTCCGTTACCATCTCCGTCAAGGTCACTAACAAATATTGAATTGGGAATTGCTCCTGTTGCATAATCAGCTTTTGGTTGAAAAGTGCCATCTCCGTTGTTCTTGAATATCGAAATAATTCGATTCCCTGAACTATCATCCCACAATTGCACACTTGTTACCAAAAGCTCGCCATCTCCATCCCCATCCAGATCGCTGACAAATATAGACCTTGGATCTTCTCCAATTGTATAATCCACTTTTTGGGAAAATCTACCTGCGCTTACATTGGTAGAAATCGTAAATTGAAAAGTTACAGGAGAAATAGTATTACCTGTTCCTGCTTTTATTTTATTGGTCAGAGTTACCGTTATAAAATCTCCTTGCATATACAAACTATTTGCAGTAAAGATGACTACCGTATTCCCACCGCCATAGGCAAAAGTGCCTCTGTAGCGTCCACTTATTTTTCCATGCACAAGAATCGAGTTGGTATCATTAAACGTTGTTGTATCCATCGGTACGGCAAAGGTAACTTGTATTGTTGTATCGGGTGAGACGTTGAGCGCGTTCTGCGCGGGAGAAACACTCACCACTTGAGCAGTGAGATATGTGATTTGGGAGGTGAGAAGAAAACAGAGAGCAATCAGCAACAAACGTGCAGAGAACCTTCCCGCAAGTTTCTCCTTCATACATTCTGCAAATCGTTGCATTCCTGTAATCTTTCCAAATTTAACTTGCGGGAAGATTGTCACCGGAAAAACATTTGTGCTCAATAAAGAAAATTTTTGTTTGGACATTGCGTTCTCCTTTAAGGTGTAAGGTTTTAGTCTATGACTCGTAGAGGTAATAGATTGTAATGTTTCAAAAAAACTATTCATAAAGCAACTTTATAAATTCATCTACGGAAAGTTGAGCATCTCGTATCAAGGCTCTTAACAAACCGCGGTCTAAGGTTTTATGTTCAGGGATGGAAAGCGTCGTAATCATACCCGATTTTTTCATAACAATATGCCTGCTTCTTGCCCTCCGGTCAATCAGCCATCCGGCTTTCTCAAAAACCCGTATCGCTTCCCATCCGGAAATGACGGGCAATTTCCCCATTACACTTCCACTTCAACAACCAATGATTCTTTCCGTCGTTCCATGGGTTTTTCGTCAAGAACAGAAAGACAACCGGTAATTGCATCACGAATATTTGTTATTGCATCTTCAAGCGTTTCGCCCTGTGAATGACAACCGGGAATAGCAGGACAATGTGCAACAAAGCCAAAGTCTTCACCCTTTTCTATTATGACACGATAATTCATAAGCAGTTTTTTGTTAAATGTATTTTACAAAATAATTCTTGAAGTAAAGTAACTAACATTTCAATCATTGCCAAAAACAAAGCAATTAAACGAACGAATGTCCAATGGTGAATTGGTCAACGACTTGACTTGGCGGGACTCTACTGGTTTTATTAACGTGAGAATGTGTTTGGACATGGTGTTCTCCTGTTAAGGTGCTAGAGAATAGGTTTCGTCATGTAATCATCAAGAACAAGAATGGTGATTTCGTTTATCTGTTTCAGTTGTTTGTCGTTTGTTATAAACACGTTTACATTCATTGCAAGAGCGCCGGAAAGTTGCAGGGCATCAACAGTTTTCAAACCTGTATATTTCCCTCGTAACATTCCCGCACGTTCTGCTATTGAATAGGTAATATCAACAATGGAAAATGAGTTCGTTGAAACAAACATCTCTTTGAATTTCTTTACAACATTATTGTTACCAACTTGGAGTGGTTTTGGTAATACTTCGGTGAGCGTTACAACAGATGAATAGGCTTTACAGTCTCCCGCTTGTACGGTGTCGAAAATTTCTTTCGCAAGCAGACCATACTTCGGATGTGCCTCTACAAAATAAATGAAGGGTGAAGTATCAATAAAGATTTTGCCCGCCTGAATGAGTTCCTCCCGTAGCGTCATACCCTGTCTTCTCGAATTCGATTCACATATTGTTGAGCATCTTCGTTCCAAACTCCCCGCCCAAGTCCGTACAATTCATCCCATGGCGGCGAATCAGTGTTTTTCACTACTCTCAGCTTATGTA
>JACPVN010000547.1 GCA_016191715.1 Ignavibacteriota bacterium
GCGCCAATCGGTTATGGATTAGACCCGGAGCGCACAACACAATATGAAGTAGGATTCACCCAGCAAATTTCTGACTATGCAGTATTCGACATTACCGGGTTTTACAAAGACATTCAAGGACAGATTCAAATCACCAAAGTGGTTGCTGAAGCAAACGCGAGTATTGTAGGATACAATACGTTACAGAACGGCGACTATGCAACAACGAAGGGTTTGGAATTTAAGATGACATTACGTCGTACGAATCGCGTTCAGGCGCAAATCAACTACACGATGTCTGATGCTCAAGGAACCGGATCAAATCCATATTCCGCCGTAGGGGCAACGGAAGTAGGAACAATACGCCCGACTGTAATTTCTCCGCTAGATTTTAATCAGGCGCATCGCGGAACAATCAACTTTGATTATCGCTTCAGCGAAAATGATGGCGGTCCGATTCTCGAACGGCTCGGCGCAAATTTATTATTGACATTCAACAGCGGGCATAGTTTCACCCGTGCAAAAGGAGAGGGGGGACAGCGAAGCGCTTCGTTAGGAGCCATTCTCGCCGATGATGACCCGCGCAACAGAACACCGGTTGAACCGATTGGCGCTTCAACAACTCCATGGTATTTTAATTTCGATTTACGTGTTGATAAATCCATTGAATTTGGTCCGATTAATATGAATGTCTATTTCTATGTACAGAATTTATTGAATACAAAACAAGTCATTAACGTCTATTCACGAACAGGCAACGCGTATGATGATGGTTATTTGAGTAATCCGGATTTAAGCGGTACACAGGTTCGGGAACGCGGGCAACAGTTTGTTGACATGTATCGTGCAATCAATCTTGGCAATCGTCAGCATTACGCGCTTACTCAGGGGGGTGATTTATTCGGTCCGCCTCGTCAAATTCGTCTCGGCATACGTCTCGAATATTAATGTCAAAGGAATTTTTTATGATGAAGAAAACAATACTCAAATATTTTTTCCTAACGATTTCCATCTTCCTCTTAGTCGGAATTCTTTTTGCGGCTGAAGGGCAGAAATCATCCAAGACAAAAAAAGACCGTGAAGTTTCGGATGTGACCGGAGTTCCGCGCACCACCGTGTTGAATATTAACAACATGATGATGTGGGCAGGAGATGACGGACGACTGGAACGACGACCGCAGGATGATAATTCCGGAGTTACTTTTCCGCGAGGAACCGCCGCATGTGTTTATGCCGGCGGATTAGTGTGGGCAGGATATGTTCGTGACGGCGGTTCGGTGAATCCGCGTGTTGGCGGGCAAACATATAATTACGGAACAGTTCCCGGCAGAATAATCAGTAAAGGTGTTGCTGAAAGCCCAAGCGCACCGAGTGTTCGTATGTATCGCATCAGAAGAGATTGGAAAACCGCCACCGACCTTGCGCGCGATGCGGCGGAAATATATGATGTTGCCCTTGCTTCAGTTTCTGCCGGTCAGGTTGATGCAATTCGTGAACAATACCGGAAAGATTGGATTGAGTGGCCCTGGAAAAAAGGCGCGCCGTATTATGATAGGAATGGTAACAACATTTATGACCCCGACCCAAGCGGTAAATACGACCCGGCATTAGATGAGCCGGGACTTGGCGGTGCAGACCAGGTACTCTGGTTTGTTGCAAATGATTTGAAAGCATCTGCAACGAGCGCTTTATATGGTTCACCACCAATCGGAATTGAAATGCAGGTTACTTGCTGGGCGTATGCAAGAACCGATGAACTCGGAAATGTTATCTTCCAACGTTACAGAATTATTTATAAAGGAACTTCAACCACACCTCCGGATGCTAAAATTGACACGATGTACATTGCAAAATGGGTTGACCCTGATTTAGGAAATTACGGTGACGACTATGCCGGATGTGTAAAAGATAAAAGTCTTGGATTTGTCTATAATTCTCAACCGGAAGATGCTGAGTACAAGAAATACAATTTGAATCCTCCGTTTGTTGGATACGATTTCTTTCAGGGCCCACGCGTGCCAAAACCGGGTGCGACAGCCAGGTGGGATTTACGGGTCATCAGTGATTATGAAAATTTACCGATGACCACTTTTGCCTATTTTGCGGCAGGCGGATTTGACAGTGACCCAACGTTAGGACAATCTGCCGGAACATCACAGTGGTGGAATCTGATTCGTGGTTACCGTCCCCGACCGATAACTCCGCCGGAACCTTTTATAGATCCTACAACAGGGATTGCAACGAAATTCGAACTTGATGCAGACCCAACAACATTACGAGGTTGGATTTACGGAAGAA
>JACPVN010000548.1 GCA_016191715.1 Ignavibacteriota bacterium
CCAAACAATACCGCACGAAGTATCGTACTGGGCAATTGTTTCATTTGCTATGAAAAGAGGGAAAACGAGAAAAAAGAAATGAATATTCTTCTTCGCTGACTTCATCAATGCGAAGAACCTGACTGCTTTCGATGTGTTGTTATTCATACTACCTAACAAAATGTTCTACATGATTACTGGGATACAACAGAACTTTAAAACATCTTCATCAACCCGGAGTGGTGCGTTGTTGCTCTCACCGACATCCCATTCTGCTGTGATGTCACAAACAGCAGATGTCTCTTCCATCGCCATTCGATTCCTTCTAAGAGACTTCGTACAAAATCAGCAATTACAGTGCCATCACATCAAAGTACGCTTTGCTCAAATTCAGTAAAAATACGCGACAGGGGGGGGGGTATTCTACGTTATTAAATTATCAGTTATGCAATAAATCTATCGTGTTCAATTTCAATAATGAGAAAATAAACCCGCCCTACATTTCTGCAGAACGGGTTCATGTAATACGTATCGGTGACGGTTCAGTTACTTCGTCGTTGAACTTGTCCCGGAACTTGCCGTTACTTTCCTCGACTTGTACTCCGACTTCTTCTTGTACCCCAACTTTTGCAACTCGTTACAAAAATCTGAAGTGCTGGTCACTTGTTACTTAATACTTAAATATTATTTCACATAAATCATTTTCTTCACTTCAGTGAACGAACCGGCTTCCATTTTGTACAGATAGATTCCGGTGCTTACCGATTTACCAATGTTATCTCTTCCATCCCAAACAATTGAATAGTATCCGGCATCTAAATGTTCATCAACTAATCGTGTAACTTCAACACCGAGTGTGTTGTACACAATGATCCGAACATTCGAGGATTGAGAAACCTGATACTTAATTGAAGTCGAAGGATTAAACGGATTCGGGAAGTTCTGCCCAAGAGCAAAGCCGTCCGGTATTCCGTTTTCATTGACATCAAGGACATTTACTTCGAGTTCCGCAGAGTAATCGCTGATGTTGCCGGAGAAATCGAACGAGGCAAGTTTGTAATAATACCGCTGTCCGTTCACAACATCATTGTCCTGATACATCGCCTCTGGCACTTCGCCAATCGGTTCTCCGGGAATAAAGTTCGCTGTCGTTCCGCGATAGACTGCATAGTAATTGAAGTCCGCTTCTGCTGAAAGTTCCCATTGCAATTCCACTCCACCGCTTGCCATGCGAGCGCCTAACCCGGCAGGGACAAAGGGCATGAGATTATCAAGCGAGTAGCCGCTATCCGGTGGAGAAGCATAGACAACATACGGATTAAGTGACTGACCTGTCACATAGAATGTTGTCCATTTCATTCCATGGAAAATTGTCGAATCGAACAACGTTGGTACATCAACACTATATACCATTTGTTTTGCCGCAGGTACAGATTTTAGGAATGTCCAGACATCGCCGTTCAACAAATAACTTGAACCGACTTTTCCACTTTGGAACATTTCTTTGTAGGAATTGAATTTTCCAAAAGAAATTTTTGCCATCGGCTCTTTTCTCCAGACACCGTAGCTTGTCAGTTTGTCAATGCTGAAATCTTCCGCGGGGAATTTATTCCATCGGACATTCACCATCTTCCCCTGATCATTCGGCACATCTTTGACAGCAACGATGGGCGCCGCTCCGGCTCCGAGCCGTAATTGCTCAATCGAAGTTAACAACAAGCCGGCTGCATAGAGATGATTATGAACACCGTAACTTCCATCATTCAGCACGAAGTAGTAATTGTATGACGCGGCTTTTTGGATGAGTTTCAATGTCGAATTGGTCGGAGGTAGCGGTTGTGTTGTGTCGCCTGTGGTATTGTGTGGCAACATTACACGCAACTGTTCCAATAATCCCTTCACTTTATTCTGACTCTGTTCGACAAACTCCATCGAGACTTCACCGTGACATTCCTCGCATCCTTTTGGATTAAGAATTGTCGTGACACTGTCCAATGCGTACGCGACGTTGAATGAATGTCCGCCAAGTTTTCCTACAAGCGAATCGGCAGGCGATTCTGCCATGTGGCACGTTACACAGTTTTCCGGTAAGCCGGAGTGTGATGAGTTGGTATATCTGTACCCCGGAAGTTGCCATCCACCCCACTTATCGTAGCCGGAGGTTGGCGTGCCGGTGTACGGCATTCCAAGAACACCTGCTACCATCGGACCCTGTGGTGAATGATGCAACCCGCGCGAACTGATACGAGTCATGTGACAATCCGTGCATAGGTCTGCCATCGCTTTCCGCGTTTGATGAGGGAACTGATTGCTGTGCGGGTCATGACATGCAGAACACGTAATACCATGAGCATCAGCATACGGCGCGGCGGTCGGTTTCCCGCCGAATCGCTCATTCACGTATCCTTCCGCCGTATGACATATTGCACACGAAGTACGATTCATATGTTCGATATCATTCGACTCTCCGACAGACCTTGCATGTGCTGTTCCTTCCCACTCATTATTTTTTGTGTGATGCGTTGGGGCATCGTGGCACAAGCCGCACACATCAGCAGAGAATGTTTTCACAATACTGTTGTTGCTGATATCACCGGCATGTCCACTTCCGGGACCGTGACAACTTTCGCACTGTATATTGGAAACTTTTGCAACTTCAGGGTAGTTGACTTTCATCGAATCCCAATTTCCAGGTTGCAATATCGTCGGGAATATCCAGCCCAATGTCGTTGCACGGTCATCAAAACCTTCGTTGATGGCTGTGAGTGTTTTGTCATTTCCCGTCGTGTGGCATCCGATGCAATTATTTCCGTAGTGGTCGCTTGCAATGCCATCAATTCCCCGGCTGAAGATGGAAGCATGACCGGTATTTTTCCAGGGATTGTATTGGTCACCGAGCGCGCCCGAATGACACATCGAACATTCGGGTCCATTCGGCGGTTCATCTATAATTCTACCGACACCAACATAGTTCGCGGCGTTGAACCACATGGTAGTGGATGCGTTGCCGCTGTCGGTGACAACATCGAGATTGATTTGATACGAGCCGAAAAGGTCACTCACAAAAAACGCTGTCAATCCGACCAAACTTGTGGCTGTATCTGTCGGAACGATGACAGCGGTAGAACCGGAAGGGGCATCGAGAATTGTCCACGTTGCCGTGGTAACAGGATAATATGATTTCGTTGAAGTTCCGATTATTGCTTGTGCTGCGAGATAGACATGACTGCCGCGACCGAAGTTGGGCAATCCTGTCGTTGTTGATTTGTAAAGATTTGGATTTGCGTTCTTCATCTCGGTGGTAACACCGACGATTTTAATTTTTGCTTTGATAGTTGCGGCTTGAACATTCATACCACAATTCAAAACTAAAAGAAGAACAAGAAAAACTAATAGAATTTGTTTCATAAGATTTCTCCTAAAGAAAATTGTTAATAAATATCATTCAAGGAGAACGGGAGGTTTGATAGGAACTACCTCAGTATTATAAGGTTTATTTCAATAGAAAAAATGGCAATTCCTGTACCATGAGAAGGAAAAGCAAATCAGTATAATTCCATAATAATTCAACCAAAAAAGAAGAGAATCCTCTCTGAATTATTTCAATCATGAGAAAGATTGGGTGAAGATGCACACTAAAAAATTAAGTGGAGTCCGCCTGCCGTAATTTCAGACAGGTGAACTCCACGTGTAAAAAAATATTACTGCGCTACTTCCAGTTTCCCAAAGGTCCGAAGGACTCCTTCGGAGGATCACTTCGCTGATTTCAAAATTCCAAGCAAGAACTTCCAGAATTTATCAACTGTATCAATGTGAAGTTTTTCGTCGGGTGAGTGAACTCCTTCAATCGTGGGACCGAACGATACCATATCCATTCCCGGAAACTTCTCGCCAATGATTCCACATTCAAGTCCTGCGTGAATTGCTTTCACGTGCGGGTCTTTCTTGTAGAGTTGCTTATACGTTTTCTTTGCAAGATTCAGAATCGGCGATTTGAGATTGGGTTTCCATCCCGGATATCCATCAGAATTTTCTACCTTCGCTCCACCAAGTCTGAAGATTGTTGAAACAGTTTGCACTGCTTCAAGCAACTCCGACGCGACTGAACTTCGTTGACTTGTTGACATCACAATCGCTTTGTTCGTAGTTGTAATAACTGCAACATTTGTTGATGTTTCCACCAAGCCGGGAATATCCGCACTCATCTTCAGAACACCGTGAGGCAACGACATTATTGTCTGTGTAATTTTATTCTGGAATGATTTTGCAATTACCTTCCCTTTTCCTGCTTTTTGAACTTGAAGCGTTATTGCAAGGTCAGGTTCAACTGTTGCGAGTTCCGCTTTGATGGTTTCATTCATCTTGGCAACCGCCGTTTTTGCTTTGTCGAGATTTGCTTTGGGGACGAAAAGTTGAGCGACACATTCCCGTGGAATAGCATTGCGTTTATTTCCACCGTTTACAACAGAAAGCCGTGAGCCATGAGCGTTGAGTTCGATTAGAACACGATTCATGATTTTGATTGCGTTGCCGCGGCCTTTGTCAATTTCCAAGCCGGAGTGACCACCTTTCAATCCTTTTACACTTACTTGAACTGCGACTGAATCGGCGGGTGAGTTTTCAAAATTCACATTCCATGTAGCGAGTGAATCTCTTCCGCCTGAACACCCGACATACAACGCACCTTCTTCTTCCGAATCAAGGTTTATCAGTGTATTGCTTTTGAGCAAATCGCCGCCGAGATTACTTGCGCCGGTGAGTCCTGTTTCTTCATCAATAGTGAAGAGAAGTTCGAGTGGACCATGTTCGAGAGATTTATCTTCCATGATTGCCAGCATCGTTGCAACGGCGATTCCATTATCAGCACCGAGCGTTGTCCCGTTTGCCATCAGCATGTTACCTTTACGAACGAGTTCAAGCGGGTCTTTCATGAAGTCGTGTTTCTTATCTGCATTCTTCTCGCAAACCATGTCGAGATGTCCTTGCAAACAAAGCGGCGCAACTTTCTCGCGCCCTTTCGATGCAGGCTTTGAAACAACGACATTCATGAAACGGTCTTTCTTCGCTTCACAACCAAGTTTCTTCGCCGTATCGAGCATGTATTTAACAATTCGTTCTTCATGCTTCGATGGGCGCGGCACTTGCGCAATCTCAGCAAAGTATTTCCAAACGAGTGATGGTTTTAGTCCTTTAATAGCTGTTGACATAAATTTATCTTTGATTTTTTGAATTTAGAATTTTGATTAAAATAGTTTCAACTCATAAATTTCAGGCTTCAAGCACATAAAAAATCTTATGATAAAAATTTAACACGTGAAGCCTGAAATAACTTTGCATTTATTCTTTTGATTTTTTTACTCTACATGCGGCTGTGGCTTCTTGGCGACCTTATACAACGCTCCACCCATCAGGGCGAAGAATAATACTCCAATAATCTGGAATCCGCCGTTACCAAGCGCTTCCGTCAATCCATGATCGGCGCTAAGTCTCCGGAGGAAGTCGAAAATTCCTTCATTTACCGAAAGTAACGCGACAACAACTCCCGCCA
>JACPVN010000549.1 GCA_016191715.1 Ignavibacteriota bacterium
CCTTCCTCCTGTGCCGATGCACAAGCAAGGAAAAACACAAAGAACAAAGTACCAAGTACAAAGTACCTCATTTTATTGCCTCCGACCTCAACGCGACAACCCTCCTGTTATCTAACAATAAAATCAAGTAGTTACCAAACACAACGGGCATGGATTTGATTCGTGCATCGGCTGTATAGTTCCACAACAGCGAGCCGTTCATCGCATCGAACGCGTAGAGATTTTTATCAAGCGAACCCACATACACAACATCCCCCGAAACCAACGGCGCACTGCTGACAGCGCTTTGCGCTATGTACTTCCAAATAATCTTGCCCGATGTTTTTTCAAGGCAAACAATTTCTCCGCCGCTTGTTCCGACAAATACATTCTTCTCATCAACTGCCTGCGATGAAAATATTTTTGAACCTATATTCTGCTTCCACGCGATTGTTCCATCATTGATGTTCAATGCGTAGATGTACTCATCCTGCGAACCAACATAAACTTTTCCGTCACTAATGGAAGGTGAAGAAAAAATACTCTTCCCTGTTTCCGTACGCCACAATAATTTACCGTCAACAAGCGAGAGACAAAAGACCGAGCCATCGTCGCAACCGAACACAAGAACATTCCCATCGCTTGCAGGAGAAGAGTGAATGAATGCCGAACGTTCGAACAACGGAAGAAGAAACTTCCACACAACGATGCCGGAATTTTTCTCGATGCAGTACGCATATCCGTTCAATGTTGTCACATACAATTTATTATTGATGAGTAAGGGAGATGTTTCAATTCCTCCGAGTTTCGCCTTCCACACAATTTTCCCGCGCGCAAGGTCGTATGCCTGAAGCCCTTCCTCCGTGTTAGCGATTGCCACATACATCAAGTTCTCATCAACGATGGGCGTCCCGATGAGCGCTTTGTCAAAATCAACCGAGCCGACCGATTTTCCCGTTCGCAGATGAATGACATGCAATTCGCCCTGAAGCGTTCCGAAAAACACAAAACTGTCTGCCGTAGAAACCGAGTATTCACTGAATCCCGCGGCGGCATCGTACATCCATGCAACTTCAAACGGCGGCTTGAGTGAAAAAGGAGAAACGTTCGTTCGCTCCTTCGTTCCGCCGTACTGAATCCAGTTTGTTTCGCTCACACTCAGGGCTTCCGGTAAGCGGAGATAACTACATCCACTGAGAAGTAAAAAGTAAAAAGTAAAAAGTAAAAATGCTTTCCACTTTTTCAGATAACCTCTAATAACGCGTGGGCACAACGGTGCAAGGGCGCACGGGAAAATGTTTTTATCCTGTTTATTAAAACGTTGATACATATTTCAATCAGCAATCAGAATTCAGAAATCAGCAATCTAAGTTATCAATCTTTAATCGTAAATCTGCAATCGTCAATGACAAATCAATCCGAAATTGGCAATCCGAAATCCGCAATCTTAAAAGTCCCATCCGAAGAAAAATTGTTGGAACACTTCATTATCAAAACGATGGAAATTGTCCACGATTTTCTTTCCAATATCATACCGCAACACAAACGCGCCGCCGAGGTTCAGGCGAACACCGCCGCCAACACTTCCGAGCGTTTGGTTGTAGTTCTCGTCCCACGCATTCCCCGCATCAAAAAAGAGAGCGCCGCGCAAGCCCACGAACGAAACTCCTCCGAACGGAAACCGGAATGAAAGTTGGTCAACAAACGGAAACCGTAACTCATGCGAGGTGAGCCACAGTTTTTTCCCGCGAATACTCCATCGGGGATAGCCGCGCAAATCCCAACTTCCCCCCATGAAAAACCGCCGCGCTTCTTTTCCCTCATTAAAAAACAACCAGAGCCGCACAGCATACGCCGAGCGTTGGGCAATTCTGAAATAATGGCGGTAATCGAATATTGCCGAATAGTAATTTGCATTCGAGTATTGGATGTCCGTCGTGTAGGCAAGCGTAACGTTGAAGCGGCTTCCGTCGAGCGGACCGCTTGGTCCCCATAACGAGTTATCATGGACAAACGAAATCGAGTTCGAGAGGAACAACGCTCGCCGCTGTTCGACTCCGTAAATCACTTCCTTTTCCGAATTGCTCACGCTCGTTGACGTTTCCATCCGCCGGAATTTCGAGAGCGGATAACTGAGCGCAAAGTATCCGCCAAACACCCGCTCATAAAAATACAAATCAGGGTCGCGCAAATCATACCGCCTGCCGGAGAAGCGATAAACCCCGTACGCGTAGTTCGTCCGCTGTTGAAGCGACATGCGCGAGATGGCGATGTTAAAACTTTCTAAGATTTCATCCGTCGCCTGCGCAGTATTATAGAGAAGAAAATAATACTGCTCATTCCCCAGTAAATCGCTGAGTGAAAGATACGCGCCGCCCGCCGTTCCGAACACCGGGTCAGTGGAAATCTGACTGCCGGCAATATCGAGACTGTAATCGCCGGTGTATTGAAACTCGTCCACACTATCTGTTGCTGTTATCGTTTTCGGTTGCCATGGTTTTTCGAGCGGCTCAAAATCCATTTTTTTGATCGTCTTCGATGAATCAAACAATGCCTGCACATTCTTCACATTGCGAATCTGAAAACTAAAATTTTCAAACGCAGTAAACACTAATCCGCTATCTGTCCACGAAGGGTCAAACGCCGCAGTCGTAAAGTGCGTCAACTTCCTCATAACCTCCCCTCTCCTGAAAGGAGAGGGGCCGGGGGTGAGGTTGGCTGTAAGTTCAACACTCCATATGTTTCTCGCCCCGCCAAGTTCCGAAGTAAACACCAACTTCTTCCCATCCGGCGACCACGACGGCGAGTAATAACTTTCATTTCCGTACGTCAGATATTCAATATCATTGTTCGAGAGATTCAACAGGAACAAATTGTATTTTCCTCGCTTACCAAACGGAGTTCTGTCCGAACTGAACGCAATCCAGTTTCCATCCGGCGACCAGGCGGGGTCTTTGTCGTCATAAAAATCCTTCGTCTGCCGCGTAAGAGTTTCGTGTTCGTTGTCCCAAATGTATAAATCACTGCTTCCCGATTTATCAACAGAAGAAAACACAATCCGCTTCCCATCCGGCGACCACGACGGAGAACCAAGCACGACCAAACTATCAAACTTCAATGTCTGCTCAATTGTTTTTTGCTCGATATCATACACATGAAGCACATCGTTTTCTCCGCTCTTGGTGACAAACGCAAGCCGCCCGTCCGGTGAAATGCTCAACTTACTTTGGAACAGATGAAACGCTTCGAGTTCATCCGTCCGCTCGCCTTCTATCACAACTTCCGGTTTTGCTTTTGCGCTATCGAACGGAACGCGGTAGATGCTCGTGTACCCCGAATGATTCCCGATGAAATAAATTTCTTTCTTGTTTCCTTTTTGATAAAAGACCGGCTTCGCATTGAATCCTTCAGTGACGAGCGCTTTGCTTGCCGCGCTCGGCGCATCCGAAAGAGCGAGCAGGGGGTAATATGTTTTCTTCAGCCAATATGTCCAATCGTTGTCGAATTCTTCATAGGATTTGTTGAGCGTCATCTTGAACACTTCCTCGAATGATGTTGCCTTCCACATGTTCTCCATGAGCAACAACACTTTTTCGTCGCCGTATCGCTCGGCGATGAACTGCAAAATGTTCTGTCCTTCCTTGTACATCAGGAACGAGCCGAATATTCTCGACATGTTATCGAGCGGAACAACATAATTATTCACCACAGCATCTCGCATTACCATCTCTGCCTGAACATCCTCACGGAAATTCGGTATTGACCAGAACTCCGCAAGTCCTTCCGTGAACCAGAGCGGAGGAAGCCGGTCCTGCGGCAAGCGATGGTCGGCAAGCACACGTGTAACTTTGCTGTGCATGAACACATGGACAAGTTCGTGCCGGATAACATGACGAAAATCCCACAACGAACCGTTGAACGGAATTACGACACGCCCTTTCAGGAATTCAAAAAATCCGCCGACTCCTTCAGGAAGAAAACCGGGCGTTGTATTTGTCTGCTGGAAATGCAAATGCGAACTGTAAAAAATCAGGGGAATCCTGTTGCCGACAGTATGATTAAACTTCTGTTCGAGCGCTTTGTAACTTTCCTCCGCAAACGCCGCGCCCCGCTCGGCAAGTTCTTTCATCTCAGGATAATAATAGATGTCGAAATGGTCAGTCTTCAGCACATGCCAGTTGAACTGTGTGTACTGCACTTTGTTTCTGCCGAAGTAGAAAAATTGCCCGAACGCAAGTTGAGTAAACACCACGAGCAGAACACAGAACGCGAGCAGGTTTTGGTTTCGATATGGATGTTTAGAAGACAAGGTGCGGGTTACTGTTTTGCACACATTTCAATACGTCATGCCGAATTCATTTCGGCATCTATTCCACGTCAAAACCAAGGAATATCCCTCGATAAATCTTTCAACTCGGGGTTAACCGTTTTAATAAGATTCAATTTCCAATCACGATGCCAATTCTTCAACTGCTTCTCACGCGCAATTGCATCCTGTATGTTTGCAAACTCCTCAAAGTAAAGAAGATATTTCACGTTATACATCTTCGTAAACTCAGAACCGCCTTCCTGATGTTGTTGCAATCGTAGCCCAAGATTACTTGTCACACCGATGTACAGCGTTGAACGTGTGTAATTGGAAAGAATATAAACATAACTCTTCTTCATAAAAATGTATCGTCGCCCTGAACTTGTTTCAGGGTCTATCAATAGCGTAATAGATGCCGAAACAAGTTCGGCATGACGACTCTCTTTTTATTGATATCCTCTCACCCATTATCGTTTCGGAGTTCCATATAAATAGTGGTCATGCTGTTCGGAGAGATCGGGGATACCCGTTTTAATCGGCTTCGGAAATGACACTTTCTTATTCCGATTCATATTCTCTGATTTCCTTTCTGTATTAGATTTATCATCAACCAATACTTTTACTTTCGTATTGGGTGTTATTTTGAATGGTTCATCCAATACGATGCTCGTTCCGTCAAAATGCGCTTCTAAGATTGTCATACATTGTTCCTTGTTGTTTCGATATAAGATAGGAAGAGAATCGGAGAGAGGCAAGCAACTAAGATTTGAGATTTGGGATGTGAGAATGATATTGGAGCGAGATGAAAATATGTTGTGAAACTGACAGAGTGAATCTCCCGATTTTCGGGATAATCGGACAAAATAAATGTTCGGGTATTTACTCACCGATGCTATGCTATATCGAATTTTAATTACTGAAGTAACCCCATCCTTCAGGATGGGGAATAAAACTCTAAACACAGAAAGGGCTTCAGCCCTGATTTTTTGTGGCTAAAGCCACCATGAGAGTTGTGAATCGTTCAACCCCACAATAAATTGTGGGGTTATTAAACATATTATCCATTCGTCCCGAAAATCAGGATACTCTACTTCTTACTTTTTGAAGATGGTTTATCCTGAGAAGAATTAAACCGGACTGTTTTACCGAATCTATTTTACCGTCTAAATATTTCTAACAGGAAGCTATGAATCTTCATTTTTTTATGTGCATGTGAATAGCTATCTCAATCGCCCCAATCCAATCAATCGAATCACCGACTGATTCTTCGACAAGAGAGATTTCTTTGGTTGTTAGTTCTCTACCAAGTACTTCTTGTGCAACATTTTGGAGGTCTTCTACAATAAGTGAGTAAATTATTCTTTCAGATTTTTTCATGTAATTCCTTTTTGATTGTGAACTTTACAACAAAAGAAAACATGAAATGGTCCCCGTCTATCTAATACTATTTGAACTTAGAAAAGTACTTATCTATTTCTGGTCTCAGGGCTATCCCGACTCTTTCAAAACAAGCAAGCAATTCTTCATAGGCATTATTACCTCCAAGGAAATTCCAAAACTCCTCCGCTACTTTGAGTTCATGTTCAAGGTCAAGCATACCTTTGAGAGTCCAACGTTCATAAGGCTTAGGTTCATAAGGATTGTAGGGAATAGCAACAAGTGTATGTATTTGCGCTTTTGGATTAGTAGTTAATGCAATACCAGCCCATTCGAGTAATGTTCTTTTAAAGTCTTTGAAATTACTTATGTTTGGTTTTGCCGTTTTTAAGTCGATGAAATAAACTTCTCCATCATGACTTTCTACCAATAAATCTACCTTGACAGTCCTTAAAGTATTTAATTTTCCTTTTGTCGCAGAATGCTTCAATGCCTTCAATTCCTCTTGCTTGTTTGGAGTCTTTCCTACTGTGAGCTCATTCATTATTTCTTGTATTGCCTGTTGACAACCTTCGCTGATAGAATTTCCAACAACAAATTGAGATTCAGCCCTTTTGAAATGGTTCTTTGCAAGAGCGATAGCCACAGGTTCAAAAATAGATGTCCCAAAAGTTGTGTTCAGTGACTGAATAAAAGAATATAGTGCCATTCGGTCTTTGCCGAGTAACCGAAAATGAAAGGGCATATTGTTCGACTCTGGTTTATAATTCTTGAATTTTTCTCGGAGGCAATTACCTATTACTCCTTCAATGAACTCCTTTTGTTGTTTTGAAAAACTCATTTCATTTTTGCTTTCATTAGAAATATACTCTCTGAATACGCCCCTTTATCTTTCTCTGTCCTATTCAATACGGGGCGTTTGAATTGTTGAACGATTTGTAATCCTGCTTTCTCTGCAATCAGCGGATAAAGATTGTTCTTATCATTCGCTACGAGGAAAATACTGAAATCTTTTGCAAGAAACTTCTTACAGTTATTCAGTACCTCCGCAATTCCCTGAACATAAGAGTCTCGCGCTTCTTTCCCGTTACCTTTGTAAAGCGGCCCTATCTCCAATTCATCACTGCGTTTGAAGCCAAACAAATCATAAGCGTAAGCGTGTTGCTCATGGTAATCAATCAATCCCACGTACGGCGGGCTTGAGAATATCCCTTGTATTTTTTGCTTCTTCGCCTTCTTTGCAAATTCAGGAAAACGATTTTCTAACTCAGAAAAAATATCTATCTCTCGCGAATCACCGGTAAGACAATACTGAGAAGTGTTCGTTCGAAGATTATTGAACTCGGCTAACCTTGATATTGTATCCTTACTGTATCGTTCCCACCAACTCAGAATCGAGAAAAGGGGCTTACAAACTTTTCCATGTTTACTGCAATAATACGTTGTTGAAATCGGTTCAAGCAGTGTTGCCAAATCGGAGTGCGTTGTTGCTCTGCATGAGCGTATCGTCCGGCTGAGAATAACGCTTACAACGCTTTTGGTGCTGACGTTTTTTATTTTTTTAACAAGTCCGAAAACAAAATCAACTTCGTTCCTGATGTGCTGTAAATACCATTTTCCTAAAAAACGCTTGTTGTCAATTTGATGGAGTTGAATGTCATACATTTTCACTAAGCGTTTATAGATGGGGAGAAATTCACGTTCTTTTTCTTTTCCCAAAGACTCCTCATCAACTTGTTTCTGCTGAACTCGTCGCTTGAATTCGGGAGATGGGAAATATTTAGTGTTAAACAGTTTCAGTTCTTCCATCAACTCATTTTCAAATTTTACCGTATTTGAGTCTGCAATAAACTGTCTCAACGCTTTGGATATTTTTCCAATTTCTGTTTGCACATCAACAACATCATACTTCCCGACCTTCACATTACTAATGAGAGTATTGAATGAAGAAATATCAATCCCGATTGCATTCATTCCAAGTTCACTTGATTGAACCAACGTCGTCCCACTTCCGCAAAAAGGATCAAGCACAATATCGTCTGCCTTGAAGAACGTTTGTTTCTTAAATTCATCTGTATGGCTATCTAAAAAGTATTCAACTAACTGCGGTATGAACTTCCCCTTGTACGGATGCAACCGGTGAACATGCTTTGTTGTGTCGGCTTCCTTCAGGTAATCAAATGAAAGCCGCCAATCTATATCATCGCCAAGTTGCTTCTTCCATTCGATTTCTCTCTTCCCGTAAAACGAATTGTAATACGTTGTCAAATCATCCTTGCTGACTAACGTTGTTCCGTTTGAACCAAACTTTGGAATTTTCCCGTATTGAACAAGGTACGAAATATTCGACGTCGTAACATTCTTCCCCAAAAACGTTGTCGCCCAAACGCTCGCATCACGGAGAGTCAGTAAATCATTCTCACCAAAAAGTTTTACCGAAAGAGATGTTCCATCGCTGAGATACACCACCTCCCGCTCTGCAATCTTCTGCTGAGTTGATGTTATGTTCTTATATGTTTTCTTCTTTGCCACTAAAATTCGCGTGTGCTACCCGACTGCAACAACAGGAATAGTCATACTCTTGAAGTCGCTTCCTTTCAATAAAACTTCATCGGTTTTTCTGTCAATCATTTCAAGAGTTTCCGGCGAAAGAAATACTTCCCCGCATTGTGTGCATTTCTCAACGTCAAGATTTTCAAATAAAACAATCTTCTCTCCCCACTGATGAACGTGACGAATCCTCTCATTCGAGAGAAACCCTTTGCAAAAATAACATCGCTTCATACTATTCCTTTCGTATTCTATTATCTAACCAGATGTTCGCATCCGGAATATACACAGTTATCACAATAAGTTGTAAAGAATCTGCCCGACCGCAGACAATGTGAATGGGTGTTCCTTTGTTTGTAAAACCAAGCACTAATGAACTCATACCTCTCGGGTCATTCGGATAATCTTCAAGAAGTTCAATGTCTGAGAGTAACGCCTCTTCAAGTTCCTTCAATGTTAGTTGGTCATTATCACGCTCCAACTCAGCATGAAACGTAAGACGATACTCTCGTAAACGCACACGTTCCTGCAACCATTCGATTATCTCTTCATTCCTCATGCAAACATCTCACATCGCATATCTTATCCACTCAAATTCGTACTTCATTGAGATCAAGCATCAAGAATCCAGCATCAAGCATCAAGTTTCAAACCTTCGCGAGTTCCCCTTTGAGATAATCAATCACTTTCACCGGCGTCGGGTCAACTTCGTTCAGCATCGCGAGGTAGAAACTTGTCCAGTCGCCGAGATAGATGAGGGAGAACATCCGCGAAAGCGGCGAGTCGCCTTCACTCCAGACTTCAAGCACATTCGGACAGTATTTGCCAACGACATCTTTCATGATTTTCATCCGCAGTTGAACGCGCGCGTGGTCTTCCTTATCGCGAAGAAACAGCACCGTCATCGTTTTCATGTGCCGCTTCAACACGTTCCATCCGACAAGTTCGTTGTGGTTCATCTCCGGCAGGACATGTCCGAACGCCAAGATCTTTGCGTTTTCGGCGAGTTGTCCGCGCCAGCGCAAGTTCACCGCATCGAACCGCTCCGTCGAAGAATACACAATCGGTAGTTTGTCTTTCAGTTCATACGCAAGCCGCAATGCGGGATTTTTCTTCCGGTCGAGCGAACTGTACAACTTCGCTTTCTCTTCAAGCAGTTTCACCGTATCCCGGATATCCTTGTTCGGAAGGTCAATCAACTTCATTTTTTTGAAAACCATGAGGAGCGGGAAAAACGAATAGCCGAGAGCGGCGCGCGGCGGCAACCCGTTCGGGATTTTGATGTACGGCTGTCCGTGCTTCTTCGCAAGTTGTTCCGTCTCGCCGTTCGTGCTGATGCACAGAACTTTTGCCTTACTGCGCGTCGCTTCGATATGTGCGGCGATCGTCTCTTCAGTGTTGCCGGAGTAACTCGACACAATGACAAAACTCCGCTGGTCAACATACGAGGGAAGCGAATAATGCCGGTTCACATTGAATGGGAGTTTGAGTTCTCCGGATGTGAACGAGCGGAGCAAGTCCCCGCCGATGGCAGAGCCGCCCAACCCCGTGAGGATGATGTTGTTGAGCGCACGAACGCGGTATGGCGCGACATATTGCTCGCTCAGCGCAACGGCTTCTTCGACTTGTTTTGAAAAATCCACCAACATTTTCCGCATGTTGGCTTGGTCATAGAGATGAATGGTAGATTCGTTTAGATTGTTCATTGTTTTCTTGTATTTTTAGTTGACGGTTGACTGTTCCGGGTTTCCGGTTTTATTTAATACTATCTCAGCAACTGTCTGAATATCTTTCTTCTTTTGCTTAGAAAAAATCGTTTATGTCACATCACTACATTTCCTGTCAAGGGTATGTCGGGGCAATTTTTCTTCATGAAATTTTCCAGACATGTTTCCACTTCCTGTCTCGTCGCAAAGGAAAGAATTGTGGACGCAAGTTTCTGACATTCCGCATAGTTCAGTGAGCGGATGATTTTCTTGATTTCAGGAAGCATCGAAGGAACGACGCTCAGTTCATCAATCCCGATTCCGAGCAGAGCGGGAACAGCCAGCGGATTGCTCGCCATTTCGCCGCACACTCCGACCCACACTTTTTTCCTGTGTCCGTTCTCGACAACAAACTTGATGGTGTGAAGCACTGCCGGTTCGAGTTCGTGATACATGTACGAGACAAAATTATTTCCGCGGTCAACGGCAAGCATGTACTGTGTCAGGTCGTTCGTGCCGATGCTGAAAAATTTCACTTCCGACGCGATGACGCCTGCCATCAGCGCGGCAGAGGGAACTTCAATCATCACACCGACTTCAATGTTCTCATCGAACTTAACGCCGTTCTTCCGCAATTCCTCTTTTGCTTCGTTGAGATGGTTGATGGATTTCCGGACTTCCTGCACCGTCGTAATCATCGGGAACATGATGGCAACGTTATTCTTCCGGCTTGCACGAAGGATTGCCCGGAGTTGCGCTTTGAAGAAGTCGGGATAATCGAGCATCATGCGGATGCCGCGCCAGCCGAGAAACGGATTTCGCTCTTCTGTCATGTCCGGAATCAGTTTGTCACCGCCAATATCAAACGTGCGCATGATAACACGCTGTGGATACATCCGGTCGGCAATGGTCTTGTACGCCTGATACTGTTCTTCTTCCGTTGGAATGTCATCACGATTGAGCAACAATGTTTCGCTCCGGTACAAACCGACTCCCTGCGAACCTTGCATGACGACATAATCAATCTCCTCCGGCAGTTCGATATTTGCTGAAAGTTCGATAGATTTTCCATCAAGAGTCACGGCAGGCAATTCTTTCAGAGACGCGAGTTGTTGTTCAAATTGCAGGAATCGTTCCCGCTTCAGTTCATATTCTTCGATCCGTTCTTTGGTCGGATGAAGGATA
>JACPVN010000564.1 GCA_016191715.1 Ignavibacteriota bacterium
GGAAGCGTTTTCTCCGTCAACACAATCGGAACGGTGCTTGGCTCGCTTGGCGCAGGGTTGATGTTGATTCCGCTTGTTGGCATCCGGCACACAATTGAAATTGCATTGCTGTTGAATCTCGGACTCGGGATTCTCATCTCATTCAGCGATTCACTTTATTCGCCGATAAAAAAGCATGTCTCGGTTGGTGTGATTATTATTCTGACACTCGGTTACTTTTTCATCGCACCGGACTGGAGCCAAATCGTTACGCTGTCGGGCGTATTCAGAAACATCAACGATAACGAGGAACCGCCTTCAACCTATCAGGAGTTTCTGGCAAAATCACAACCTCCCGGAATTTATTATTACAAAGAAGGAACGACCGCCACAGTTGCTGTCACAAAATCTATTACGTATTCTCATGGCGAACAAAAAGTTCTTGTCATCAACGGCAAAGGTGATGCTTCATCAAAAGGCGATATGCCGACACAGGTTCTCCTCGCTCAGTTCCCTGCGATGCTACATCCGAAACCGGAAACAACGTTGGTCATTGGTTTAGGAAGCGGTGCAACTGCAGGAACTCTTCTTTCGCATCCAATCAAACAATTAGATTGCGTTGAAATCTCCCCTGAAGTTGTTGAAGCAATGGAATTCTTCAGTGAGGTTAATCATCGTCCGAATGAAGACCCGCGGTTCCGCTTGTACATTGAAGACGCACTCGCGTTCCTTAATCTAACAAGAAAGAATTACGACATCATTGTCAGCGAACCATCGAATCCGTGGATTGCAGGCATCGGTAATTTATACACGATTGATTTTTTTGAAGTGTGTAAACAGCGGCTTCGTCCCAACGGCTTGATGGTGCAATGGTTTCATCTGTATGAGATGGATGATGAAACGCTTCGGTTAGTTCTCAGAACATTTCAAACCGTGTTCCCCCATGTTTCTATCTGGCAATCGTTTGCAACAGATGTTATTCTTATCGGTTCGCTTGACCCGCTTCAACCGAATTTTTCTTTGATGCACAAAAAGTTTGAGATCCCTCGCGTCAAATCTGACCTTGAAAACATTCAAATGCCTGATGTGGCAACGTTGCTTTCGATGCAAGTGGCATCGGAAAAGACTGTGAAAGAATACGCAGGATATGGGGAGGTGAATACAGAAAAACTTCCTTTCCTTGAATATTGGGCGCCGCGTTCCTTCTTTATCAATGCGGGAGTTCATCAGTTCGTTACGTACGATGAGCGCTCCTTGCGGGAGAATTCTCATACATTGTTGAAACGATATGTCATGCAATTTGGTTTGAATGATACAGAACGAATGAATATTATCAATCTCCATTCATTACCGAATCGCGGTAAGAACGCGTTTGCTTATGCCTTTCTGAGAGAGTATCTCCGTCTGCATCCGACCGATAAACAAGCGCTTGCTTTGCTTGCGAATGTTACAGAACGAATGGGAAGAAATGAAGAGAGTTCGCGCATTGTTGAAACTCTTGCCGCGATTGATCCTGCAAATCCAAGCGTTCTGGAAAATTACGGGTGGACTCAGTACTTGCTTGAAAAGCCGGTAACGACTCCGTACACATTTTCAAAATTAGATTCGATTGAAAAAGTTCTTGAGCGGGCAATCGAATTAGCGAAGGATACGGTTGACCGCTACCGTGCGAAACTCGGCGACATCAATTTCGGTAAAGGAGATTACCAAAAGGCAATTGATAATTACAAACGCGCACTGCAATTACAAAACGAGTTCACTCCCGATAGAAACATGCGTGTTGATTTGATTCTTCTCCATCTCGCACAGGCATCGTTCAAGATTAATAAAGAAGATGTTGCGATGGGATATGTTGTCCAATCGTACATGGCAAACCCGAATAATCCGGAGACAAGAGAATTCGCCTCCTTTTTATACATGAAACAAGTTGAAGACAACAAAGCAAAAAAGAAATAGTTATGGCAGTCATTGGCAACGAAGCAAAGCGAGATAAAAATTTTCTTCAATTTGAAGAACGGAACCTCGCTCTTGTCAGGGAAATAGAAAACAAAGCGGCAATCGTTAAGTTGGGCGGAGGAATGAAAGCGATTGAAAAACTTCATGGGCGTGGAAAACTTACTGCCCGTGAGCGTATCGAAAAACTGATTGACCCGAATTCATCGTTTCTCGAAATAGGTTTGTTCACCGCGTACAAGATGTATGAAGAATACGGCGGCGCTCCCTCATCAGGAACAGTGTTTGGCATCGGGAAGATTCACGGACGGGATGTGGTTATCGTTGCCAATGATGCGACAGTGAAAGCAGGCGCGTGGTTTCCGATTACCTGTAAGAAAAACCTTCGTGCTCAGGAAATCTCTATCGAAAATCGTTTGCCGATTGTCTATCTCGTTGATTCTGCCGGCGTCTTCCTTCCTCTGCAAAATGAAATCTTCCCAGACAAAGAACATTTCGGAAGAATATTTCGGAACAACGCCGTGATGTCCTCAATGAGAATTCCGCAGATAGCCGCAATCATGGGACCGTGTGTTGCAGGCGGAGCGTATCTCCCAATCATGAGTGACGAAGCGTTGATTGTCAATAAAACCGGAAGTGTGTTTCTTGCCGGACCATATCTTGTTAAAGCGGCAATCGGTGAAGATGCAGATATCGAAGAACTCGGGGGAGCGGAAATGCACTGCGAAATTTCCGGTGTAACGGATTACAAAATGGATGATGACGCGTCATGTTTGAATCAAATACGAAACCTCATCAGTAAATTCGGACGAACAGAAAAAGCGCCGTTTGACAGAATCGGAGCGAAACTGCCGAAGTTTGATGCAAAAGAAATTTATGGACTGATGCCGACTGACCGTTCGAGACCGTACGACACGTACCAAATTCTTTCGCGCATCGTTGATGAGAGTGAGATTGATGAATATAAAGCCGGAATTGGTCGGACGGTGATTACCGCGTATGCTCGCATTGATGGTTGGGCTGTGGGAATCGTCGCGAACAATCGCTCGCTTGTGAAAACGAAGAAAGGTGAACTACAAATCGGCGGTGTCATTTACAGCGACAGCGCAGACAAAGCCGCGCGCTTCATCATGAATTGCAATCAGAAAAATATTCCGCTTGTGTTTTTGCAGGATGTAACCGGATTCATGGTCGGAACGAGAGCAGAGCAAGGCGGCATTATCAAGGACGGTGCGAAGATGGTGAATGCTGTTGCAAATTCCGTCGTTCCGAAAATTACTTTTATTATGGGAAACAGTTACGGCGCCGGCAATTACGCAATGTGCGGCAAAGCGTATGACCCTCGATTTATTTTCGGATGGACGACTGCGCAAATTGCAGTCATGGGTGGAAAGCAAGCGAGCGAAACGTTGCTCAGTATCCGCGTTCAACAGATGTCGGCTCACGGCAAAGAAATTCCGAAAGAAGAACAGCAAAAAATGCTACAGGAAATTGCAGACAAATATAATTCGGAACTTGACCCGCTCTACGCCGCCGCGCGTTAGTGGGTTGATGGAGACGTTGACCCGGTTGAAACCCGAAGCATCATTTCCCGTTCGCTTGAAATTGCTTCTTGTAATCCGAACATCCCGAAGTTTAATCCGGGTGTGATACAAACGTAACATGTTCTAATGAAAAGGATTGTAAAAGTTTAGTCATTGCGAATCCTGCTTTAGCAGGGTGAAATCCCAATGGGATGATGCATGTACTCACAATCTCCTTGTTTCATGTAATAACAGGAGCGAGATTGCTTCGTCATCCGATGAATCGGAATCCTCGCAATGACAGTGTATTTATGAAGTATGCGTTCCTTATTCTTTTGTGCTGTTTGATTCAAACTGTTGCGTTCACGCAATCTTCATCAAGCAACGACTCGCTCCAACGCTATCTTCAGTTTGATGAAACTGAATCGTTAAGTTTTCTCATCACGCTCTTCCCTCCGTTTCTGATTCAAAACGGGATGGAACTGAAAGAGTTTATCCGGAGTTCTGAATTCAAACAACTACGAACTACATACGGTGACCAAAAAGCAATTGATGTTATCTTCATCCGTTCAATGCAACTGACACACAATAATACAGGATTTTCCTTGTTACTTTCAACGCTTGCTGTGTTCGACCATCGGACGCTTGGCTTCAATGTTCCGTTGTTCAAATTATTTTTCCCTTTGAGTGATGAGTCGGAAGAAGAATTCAATCAACGTGTTCAGAATTTACCAACAAAAATATTTCCACACAGCCCAAACACAAAGCGCGGCGATAGAGATAAACTTCAACATTTTTTTGGTTCAGCATTTCTCACGTTCGCATTTGAATCGTCATCAACTGCCGAACGATTCGGAACGGCAATTGAGCAAGGAGAAGAATCGTTCGTTGTCGGTGGTGCGAATGATGTGCAAGATGAACGTGCTAACAGACTTGGACAGCGTTTCGGGAACGCGTTAATGGAAAACCCGTTCTGCTTCCCTTCCGAATTTTTGCACCCTGAAACTTCTTTACCATCTGACAGTACAAAATAAACAATCGTCAATGATTCAATCTTCAATCGTCAATAGAAAAATATGTTTTCCGTTTTAGTAGTAGATGATGAAAAAAGTATCCGTGATTCCATCAAGATGATTTTGGAGTGCAACAAGTACTCCGTTTCGCTTGTGGAAGACGGAACGAAAGCGCTTACTGCTTTTTCTCAGGAACAGTTCGATGCCGTTTTGCTCGATATAAAAATGCCGGGCAGAGATGGTATCGAAGTGTTAGAGGAAATCAAGAAGCAAAAAGCAACAGTTCCTGTCATCATGATTTCCGGTCACGGTTCGTTTGAGGATGCTGTGAAGGCGACCAAACTCGGTGCGTTCGATTATCTCGCGAAACCGCTCGACCGTGAACGTCTTCTCATCACGCTTCGTAACGCGCTCGAACATCGGCGGCTTGCAGATGAAGTCAACAAGTTGCGAGAAAAGGATTTGATAATAGGTCAGAGTACAAAAATGCGGGAAATATTTTCACTCATTCAGCGCGTCGGTCCGACTGATGCGCGTGTTCTCATCACGGGAGAAAGCGGAACAGGGAAAGAACTTGTTGCCCGCGCAATTCATCAGGCGAGCAAGCGTTCATCTTCTCCTATGGTGGAAGTGAATTGCGCCGCAATTCCTGCAGAGTTAATTGAGTCTGAATTATTCGGACATGAAAAGGGTTCGTTCACCGGCGCGACAACGCAACGCATCGGAAAATTTGAGCAAGCAGATGGGGGAACATTATTTCTTGATGAAATCGGAGATATGAGTCTTGCCGCGCAAGCAAAAGTTCTTCGTGCGTTGGAGGAAGGAAAAGTTGAGCGAGTCGGGGGGAATAAATTAATCTCCGTAAACGTTCGGGTGATCGCTGCAACGAATAAAAATCTTCCTGAAGAAATCGGCAAAGAAAAATTCCGCGAAGACTTGTATCATCGCTTGAATGTTATCCCCGTCCAGATACCACCGCTTCGTGAACGACGCGATGATATTCCGCTTCTCGTTAAAGCATTTGTAACAGAAACGTGTGCGCATTATGGTTTTCAAGAGAAAACGATTTCAGAACGAGCGATGCAATCATTGACAATGTTAGATTGGAGCGGCAACGTACGTGAGTTACGGAACAGTATTGAACGGCTCGTCATCATGTCATCGGGAAACGTCATTGAAACAACCGATTTACAAACACTCGGCGTTACACACAAAACCGGCATTGATGATTTAATTGCTTCAAGTCAATCATTTCAGGAATTCAAAGACAAAGCGGAAGCGGCA
>JACPVN010000092.1 GCA_016191715.1 Ignavibacteriota bacterium
AACTGTAAAAAATATTCTTACCGTATCGTGTAGTGAAAGAATAGACGGTCGAAACCCTTGGAATGGAAATGAATTTGAATCCGGAAGTAACTCTTTCATGGGTTCAAAATCCTTTCCCCCTGTGATGCTTCGGCGATAGGGCAATCGGATATTTTCTCTCCCATAAAACCAGGTTACATGAATTGTGTCTTCTCCTGTAAGAGCTATTGTAGGTTGAAAGGCATTTTGCGTATCATTGGAAAGTAAAATAGGGGGATGCCAGACTATGCCGTTGGTGGTATCTTGTGCAAAACTTAATTCAATAGATATGAAAAGTAATACAAGCAGAAAAATATGTTTCACTTTTCCTGCGCTCCTTTCCGGCTCTTGTTTGTATCAGAAAAAACTACAATCGTATTTTCATCTTCGTCATGTAATTTACTATTCCTTCCGTTCCCTATCGTCCATGTCATACCGCCATCCATGCTTAACCAGTTTTGTATTTGAGATTCATCTTCATTCGTTACCGTGAGCCATGCTATGTTTGTATTTCGGGTGAATCCCATGTCTTCTATGGTAGAACCTTGTTCCGCGTTGAAAACTGATATCCAAGTTTTCTCTCCCTCATACAAGCGTATCAAAGCGCTGCTCTCTGTTGCAGCAAAGACACGTTCGGGTTTTAACTTTGCCCATGCAATCATGGTTATGTTTTCCGGTTGTTGCGGAAGTTGTTCCCAAGTTATTTCACCATCATTCGATTGATAGATGATTCCATCTTCCAACTTGTAACTTATGTGCTGATTGTTGTTGCTCTGTTCCTGAGACGTTGCCATAGCAACTCCCAAGAAAAGCAAAAATAGTGTCGTTAGAATTCTTCTCATAATTCTCCTCAATAAAATTGTTGTTATAGTGTTAGGTTATGTTCAGGTTCTTGCCTGAGGTGTTGTGTGAAATGAAAAAGCCATCATCTTCTCATTGGTTTGTACGTCTCATCTTCATTCAACATATTTGTGTCGTCTATGGTATTTGAACTGTTGTTATTTCAAGGTGTGATATTTTCTACGTTGGAAACTGAAGCAAAGATATGTCTTTGCGCTCCCAGTGGGTAACGGTGTATGTGAACAATCTGTGAACATACTCATTGGAACTTCCTCATCTCTTACTTCTTTTGTAAATTCTTTTATCGCCTGAATGCTAAGTGAGAAAACGACATTCCAAGTTGATAGATGTTGCAATGCCTGCTTGACTTTGTTTTCTATCGTTCGTTGTTTTATTTCGTAAAAGCACCGTTGTTCATCTTTTTTCTTTTGCGAATGTAAGGAAATCCTGAATACTGCGCAATAGCCCGAACGGGTAAAAATTGTTGATACCCCATGAAACGTATGTCAGATGATATGTTTTTTTACAGCAAGAAGAACTGCTTCGGTTCTCGTATGAACCTGTAATTTAGCATAAATACTGCCAATTTGATGTTTTACCGTGCTTTCACTGATACAAAGTTCACGTGCTATTTCAGCACGTGTTTTTTTTCCGACTAGTAAGTGAAGGATTTCCATTTCACGGGGTGTCAGGTTGGTTTCCTGATGCATATCAGGAAATAGTGTAAGATAAGAGAGAACTTTTCCGGCTACATGCGAATCTATGGGCAGAAGTCCGTTCATGGCATCTTCAATTGCATCAAGCACTCTTGATGTGCGGGAAGATTTTGTAAAATATCCTTTCGCTCCTCTGCGGATTGATTCAAGCACATACACATCATCTTCATGAACGGTAAACATTATGACTTTAGTTTCAGGATTTTTTTTTCCGTACACATCAAGCGCTTGTATGCCGCTCATTTTTCCCGGAATACTAATATCCTGGAGAATCACCTCGGGCGCCGTGTTCAACTCCAATTTCTTTATAGCATCTTCACAACAAAAGAACGATTCAAGCACAACATTCCATCCTGCATCTTCCATTGTACATTGAATTGTCTCATGAACTTTCGGATGGTCGTCAACAATCCAAATAGTTAATTGTCCGTCTGCAAAGGTTTTTGATTGTTCATCCATTCCTATTTCGCTTGTATATTGTTTGATGAAATTACTACCACTCGACTGCTACGCTCAAAAAAAAGAAAAACTCTCTTGTACGCTGAGCCAACGTACTACTTATTTTTCTTACTTACAACTGTTGTTCGTCAAAAAACCAACCCGCCGAATGAATAAAAAAAACGCCACTTACTTTCTTGAACGGAAATAAGCAACGCTTCTTACATAAATCCTAATTTACTGAACTACATGTTGTGTATTCGGTCCTCCATTACTCAACTACCACACCGACATTGTAATGGTTACTTCATTAAAATCATTCGCTTCACATTAGTGTAGTATCCGGTAGAAAGACGATAGAAATACACACCGCTCGACAGTGATGAAGCATCGAACTGCACCGACTTGTATCCGGCATCTTCAAAGCCATTGATAAGTGTTTGTACTTCCCGACCTAACACATCATAGACGATAAGCGAAACCTGTGCATCCTGATGGAGACTATACTTTATTTCTGTAACGGGGTTGAAGGGGTTGGGGAAGTTTGCTTCGAGTTTTGTGTCTGTCGGCAGATTA
>JACPVN010000569.1 GCA_016191715.1 Ignavibacteriota bacterium
ATAAAATCAAATTGAAAGCCATCTATGTTGTACCGTCGAACTATATCCAATGCAACATCGAAAAGATATTTCCTTGCTTCAGGAATTCCGGCGTCAAGCCACCATTCGCCTTTTACTAACTGCAACCATTCCGGATGCGCTAATATCAAATGTCTTGGTGTTGATTCGGTCGGCTTTTCTTTTCCGCTCTTTGTGAGAAATGTGTTGAACCAAGCATGTACTTCTAACCCGCGCTGTTGTGATTCTTCCACAACAAATTGAAGCGGGTCCCAACCCGGGTCTTTTCCTAATTCACCTGTCAGTAAGTGCGACCATGGTTCGAAGTCTGACTTGTACATTGCGTCAGCTCTTCCCCGAACCTGAAAATAGATTGTATTGAATTTTGCCTTTGCGGCTTTTTCAATCATTTCTGATAAAAGTCGTTTCTGTTCTTCCGCCTTTTTTACTTTTGAGGGGGGCCAATCGAGCCCCAACACAGTGGTCAGCCAGATTGCTCTCACTTCAGTTTTAGGAACTGTCTGAGGTTGTGTCTGACTTGCACAGGTGTTTCGTGTCTGAATCAAACAAGAAAAAAGAACAAACGAGAAAAAGAAACTACTTTTGTTAAAAATATTTGATGTCATCATAGCAAAATTTCGGTCAATATAGAGCGTTGTGAAGAAAGAAACAAGCCGGTCTCAATTTCATCATTGCTGACTAATTGATTTTCTGGAAAAATTCCGTATATTTTGACCCTTGAATTTAAATAACAACTGAGCCACATCAAAAAAGTGCTGTCACTAACCCGAACAAGTCAATTATAATTCATAACGTAAACGAAATGACCTTGTTCTGCATTCTATGTTCGGCTCACAATTCATAACACTGTTGTAGGAGTATCAAGAATCTCACGTGAAGAAGAATCGTGGTAAAATATTAATATTTCTCCTCTTTACAGGTTTGTCCCTGTATTTCCTCTATCCAACGTACAAAGACTATTCGTTCACAAAAGAACTGCGCGGTCTGGTCGGTGAGGATAGTTCGAAATATATTGAACAAAACGAAGAGGTGATGCGAGAAGCACGTTTAAAACGTGTCAAATTAGGTTTAGACCTTCAAGGCGGAATGCGAGTCGTTCTTGAAGTCAATGTTCTAAAATATCTGGAAGACATTGCCAAGAATAAAGACGAGCAATTTATGAATGTCATCAATGAAGTGCGCGCAGAATCGCAAACTTCAGAAGAGGAAATTGTAGATGTACTTGGTCGGAAGTTACAGCAAAAGCAACTTCGTGCCGCCCGGTATTATGGTAGCATTCGTGATGAAGACGATGTTATCATCCAAAAACTAAGAGACGAAACTGTAAGCGCTGTTGACCGTGCCATCGAAATTGTTCGAAATCGTATTGACCAATATGGCGTATCCGAACCTTCTATTCAGAAACAAGGTGGACGAAGAATTATTGTCGAACTTCCCGGCGTCAGCAAAGAAGGCGAAGTACGACAGTTATTGCAAGGCACTGCACTTCTTGAGTTCAAGATTCTTTACGACGCGGAAATCATGTCAAAAGTTTATCAGGCAATTGATGCATCACTTGCCGGCAAACCCATTGATGATTCCTTGAATGTCAATAAGACAGACACATCAACAACAGTCGCGGCAAACGATACAACAGCAAAACCGGTTGATACAACTTCAACAGTTGCTCAAACCGATACGAACAAATCAGCAGATACTTCACTTGCCACACTTGATGACCAAGCAGAAAAGACTCCGGAAGAATTGAAGAAAGAACACCCGTTCTTCGCGATTGCCAATCCTATGCAACAACCGAATCAAGGTTGGAGCGGTCAGTTGTTTTCGCTGGAAGAAGACAAAGGAAAAGTGAACCGGATTTTAGAGAAGCCGGAAATCAAACAATTCATTCCATCGGGCGTAAGTTTTTCATGGTCTGCAAAAAAAGCATTCACGGCTGAAGGAAAAAATTTCTTCGCGTTATATGCAGTGAAAAAAGAAGCTGAACTCACCGGCGGTGTCATCACGGAAGCACGCGCGACCATTGACCCGAACTTCAACACTCCTATCGTTACCATGGAGATGAATACAGAAGGCGCTCGTGAGTGGGCGAGAATTACCGGTTCAAACGTCAATAAACAAATTGCAATTATCTTAGATAACGCATGTTTCTCCGCTCCTGTTGTTCGGGGAAAAATCACCGGTGGTAATTCCCAAATCGAAGGGATGGAAAGCGTTGAAGAAGCAAAGTTGCTTGAAATCGTTCTTAAAGCAGGCGCACTTCCCGCTCCGGTTGATATCATCCAACAAACCTCGGTCGGACCATCACTCGGTGAAGACTCAATCAAACAAGGAGTTTATTCTTCGATGATGGCTTTGCTCCTCACAATCGTGTTCATGGTTTTCTATTACCGAATGGGTGGAACCGTTGCAGATGTCGTCCTATTTCTTAACATGCTCTTTATGCTTGCAGTCCTTGCAGGATTTCAAGGAACATTAACATTGCCGGGGATTGCAGGTATCATCCTCACCATGGCTGTCGCAGTTGACGCGAACGTTCTTATCTATGAACGTATTCGTGAAGAATCGGCAACCGGAAAAACACTCTCTGCCGCTATTGACACGGGCTACGAGAAAGCATTTACCGCAATCTTCGACTCGAACCTTACGACATTTATTACCGGTGTGATTCTTTATCAATTCGGAAGCGGACCTGTACAAGGGTTTGCTCTCACGTTGATGATTGGTATCGTCATCAGTATGTTCACTGCTATCGTCGGAACACGCATCATTTTCAGTATGCTGCTCGAACGTGGCAAAGTCATTAATTTTGGTTAATCGAACAGGTAGAAAACATCAATGAGATTTTTTAAAGAAACACATATTGATTTCATGGGAAAGAGACGTACATGGTATATGGTTTCTCTTGCCGTGATTATGGTAGGGATGATTTCACTTGCCATCAAAGGAATCGGTTTCGGTATTGACTTCCTCGGTGGAACTGAATTGATTGTTCAGTTCACGTCCGAACCTGATGTCAGTCAGATTCGGACAATGATGGATAATGCCGGATACCGGAATGTTGAAATCAAGACCTATGGCGACCCTCTTAGGATTCTTATACGAACAGAATCACAAGGCGAAGGAACTACTGTTGCAGACCAAATCAAGGCAACACTGCAACAAACATTTCCGAACATGAATCCGACCGTACTCGAAGAAACGAAAATCGGTCCGAAGATTGGCGCGGAGTTACGGAAAGATGCGTTCTATGCAATTTTCTTTTCTCTGATTGCTATCATGGTGTATGTCGGATTCCGCTTCAAATTTATTTATGGTATCGGCGCAGTTACGGCGTTGTTCCACGACGTGTTGGTGACATTAGGCGTCATTTCAATTATTGATGGAGTCACACCATTCACCAATTTTGAAATTGACCAAAACATGATTGCCGCGTTGCTGACACTCGTCGGTCTTTCCGTCAACGACACCGTCGTTATCTTTGATAGAATCAGAGAGAATCAGAAAATATACAAGACACTCAGTTTGATGGAAGTGATGAACAAGAGTTTGAACCAAACGTTAAGTCGAACACTAATTACTTCAGGTACAATTTTTATCGTCACAGTGATTCTCTTCCTCTTTGGCGGAGAAGTAAACAGAGGATTCGGATTTGCTCTGACGTTCGGTATTATTACCGGTACATACTCTTCGATTTACGTCGCAAGTGCTGTAGTTCTTGATTACTCAAACTGGAGACTCGCGAAAAAAGCAAAACCCGTTATGAAGGGAAAAACAGTTTATGAACCTATCGCTCAGTGAAACCGAAACTGTAACTATCATTAAGCTTGAAGGCAGTATCTTAGGCGGACCTGATGCCGCCGCTCTAAAAGATAAAGTTCATGAGCTCATCGAGAAAAAGTTGAAAAATTTCGTTCTCGACCTGAAAGCAGTGAAAAACATGAACAGTTCAGGTCTTGGAATGTTGATGGCGTCGCACGCTACAATTCGGAACGCAGGCGGGCATTTGAAAATCGCCGGCGCATCGAAGAAAATAGAAAACCTGTTGGTCATCACGAGACTTACAAATGTTTTCGAGTTATACCCGACAGTTAAAAAAGCCGTCGAAAGTTTTTCCAAGTAATCAAACAAATGTCTATCTTTAACTCCGATGTGGTACCAACTGCATCGGAGTTTTTTATTCTCGATCCTCGATGAATTTGTAGTTCAACATTATGTGTCAAGAATCGAGCGTCAAACATCGAGCATCAAACATCGAGTATCAAGCATCAAACATCGAGTATCAAGCATCAAGTATCGAGTATCAAGCATCTAGCATCAAGCATCGAGCATCAAGCATCGAGCATCAAGCATCAAGCATCGAGCATCAAGCATCGAGCATCGAGCATCAAGCATCGAGCATCAAGCATCGAGCATCAAGCATCGAGCATCAAGCATCGAGCATCAAGCATCGAGCATCA
>JACPVN010000093.1 GCA_016191715.1 Ignavibacteriota bacterium
ACATAGCATGATTATCCACATGTTTCGATTTTTCTCCGAGCCGGCTGAATGTTTTGCCTCCGTCATCCGAAACCTGCAACAGAACATCCATCGAATAGACGCGGTCAACAACTTTCGGGTCGCAATAGATTGTTTGATAATACTGCGGACTGCCGGAAACCTAGTCGCTCCGTTTTTCCCCGTTCGCACCGTAATCGGTCGAGCGGAACACTCCCCCTTTTTTCTGTGCCGCTTCGATGATGGCATAAAGCACGCGGTTATCAACAGGAGAAATTGCCAAACCGATTCTCCCCATATCAACGGAAGGCAAACCGTTTTTCAATTTTGTCCATGTCGTTCCGCCATCTGTGGATTTGTGGATGGCAGAACCGGGACCGCCGTTAATCAATGTCCAGACGTACCGTCTTCGTTGGTACGATGAAGCATACATCACGTCAGGATTTTTCGGGTCGAACACAAGGTCGCTTACACCGGTGTTTTCATCAACGGTGAGAATTGCTTTCCATGTTGTGCCTGCGTCAGTGCTTTTGTACAGTCCTCGGTCGCCGCCCGGTCCCCAAAGCGGACCTTGTGCCGCGGCGAAAATAATATTACTGTTTCTCGGGTCAATGAGAATGCGGGCGATGTGTTCCGATTTTTTCAATCCAAGATTTTTCCATGATTTCCCTCCGTCTTCCGAGCGATAAATACCATCGCCCCATGAAACACTTCGCTGACTGTTGTTCTCACCCGTTCCTACCCACACAATGAACGGATTGTTCGGGTCAAGCGTAACGCAACCGATGGAGAAGGAACCTTCACCCTCGAAGATAGGCGAAAAGGTGGTGCCGGCATTTGTGGTTTTCCACACTCCGCCCGATGCCGCGGCGATGTAGTAGTTGGAGTAATCATTCGGGTTGACTGCGATGGAATTTATTCTCCCCGACATTAACGCCGGACCGATGGAACGGAACTTCAAGCCGCTGAATGTTTCGGACGCGAACGGGTCTTTTGGTTTCTCTTTTTCTTCCGGCGGAGAAGCAAGAGCAAAGAACGAAATGAGTGATAAGAAAATGAGAAGGAGGGAGAAGTGTTTTTTCATGACTGCAATTTCCTTGCGGATTATTATTGAGTGAGTTGAGTTAGATTCTTAGAGAAAAAGAACGGGAAGAATGTAAGGGGAACAAATCAAAAGTCAAAATTAAAAATGCAAAAAAAGTGCGTTAAACTTCCTCTGATACTCTTTAGTTACGAGTCAGTTATGCTCATTTACTCAAATAACCATGGAATGGAAGGTGTCTGCAATCTTATGCCATAGTTGTTCAGTACAAGACCCTATCTTAATAATAACGTCGGATTGTCTGAGCGTTGCTATTCTATCAACTTTAATAACAGAATCAATTTATAATCCCGTTTGATGAAAGTCAGAATCATTTACTCGAAGGATAATTTCCCGGTTGGAAGGATTGGGAGGAAGTACAGAACTAATTGCGCAAACAACAATGTCTCGAAATTTATCGTCTGTTTCAATCAGAACAACTGATGGACGAACTTTTGAGAGCGAAGGAATAGTAAAGGGAAAATTGATGAGGACGATGTCGCCTTTGTTCATTTTGTTGACGGCTGTCAGGAATACTCTTGATATATATCTTCACGCGGGTCGTTCCAGAAATCAAATGAGCGTTCGGCAAGACGTAAATATGCGATTCGTTCTAATTCTTCTTCGATTGCCGGGTCAAGTAGGATTTTACAAAATAGACTATCTCGTTCCTCGACCGGAAGAGCTTTGATTTTCTGAAATAATTGAATTGCTGACATATACGTACCGCACGAATATACAAGGTTGAACGGCAACTGCAAAAAAATATTCTATAAATTCTCAAGCCAGACTTCTCAACTTATCATGGTTCTTTTGATTGTTGTGTTGTTTACAGTCGGGACGTAAGTCCCGATTGCACAGAAAATTATTGTCGATGGAAACGGATGAAAAAAAATAGTTGGGAACTCCCTTCAAACTATTTTGGAATAATTTCTTGTTGGAAATAATTTAGATTGAATCAGTGTTTACGAACTAAATAGATTTACATTCTCTCTACTTATTAGTAAGAACAACTATG
>JACPVN010000518.1 GCA_016191715.1 Ignavibacteriota bacterium
ACTAACCGATCTTTCAGGTCTAATTCACTTGCTTTAACTCTTTTCAAACGATTCTCCAAATGTAAAACGATGATGTAATATATTCTTCATACTTTTAATTTATTTGCTGCCGGACATGGATTCGAACCATGACTGACGGCTCCAAAGGCCGCTGTCCTACCATTAGACGATCCGGCAAAACTCGAAGCCGTACGAACAGACGCGCAATTAAAAAACTAATCCGCCTTCACGTGCGCCTTCGGCAAGCGATTTCACAATCCCGTGATATTGATATCCGTTTCTATCGAACACAACTGTTTTGATATTATTCTCCATAGCTTTTTTTGCTACAGCGATGCCAACTTGTTTCGCAATTGATTTTTTATCTTTTGCTCCTGTCTGCAATACGGTCTTCACATCCTCGGATAACGTTGAAACTCCGAGTACTGTCTTTGAACTGGTATCATCAACAAGTTGCGCGTAAATGTGTTTCAAACTTCGATAGACTACCAAGCGAGGGCGATTGGTTGTACCACGAACTGTTTTTTCAATATGCTTTTTAATTCGTTCCCGGCGGGAACTGTGTGTTTTTGTGCTCATGCTTACTTCGCTCCGGCTGTTGCCGCGGCTTTACCTGCTTTTCTTCTGACATATTCACCTTCATACTTTACACCTTTTCCTTTGTACGGTTCGGGTGGTCTGAATGAACGAATTTTTGATGCAACCTGACCAACTAATTGCTTATCAATTCCTGAAATTAAAATATTTGTCGGGATGGGAACTTCTATTTTCACTGAGTCCGGCGGAACAAAAATAATCGGATGTGAATACCCCAGGTTCAATTGGAGTCGCTTTCCTTTGATTTCCGCTTTGTAACCGACACCGACAATTTCGAGTTTGCGTTGGAATCCTTCCGACACGCCTTTCACTAAATTATTGATTAACGCGCGCCATGTTCCATGTAATGCCCGCTGACTCTTCTCATCGGAGGAGCGGGTGATAAATAATTCCGATTCCTTTACCTCGATTCCAATTGAAGCGGGAACTTTTGCTGACAATTCTCCTTTTGGTCCTTTGACCTTCAGAGTTTCATCCGACTTTTCAATCTTCACACCTTTAGCAACCGGAACAGGTTTTCTGCCAATTCTTGACACTTGTTATCCTTTCAATTCTACCAAACGAAACACAATACTTCGCCACCGACTTTGGCTTCTTTTGCCTGAGCATCGGTCAATATTCCCTTCGATGTGGAAATGATCGCCATGCCTAATCCGTTTAACACACGGGGAATTTCGGAAGTCGGAACATACACTCGTCGTCCCGGACGACTCACTCGTTTCACACCTTGTATCGCATTGGAACCTGAAATATATTTCAACGCGATGCGGATAGTTCCCTGAGGATTATCCTGAAGTTCTGTGTAACCATTAATAAAATTTTGTTCTGTTAAAACTTTTGAGAGCGCTCGTTTCATATTCGATGCAGGAATATCAACTTTTTTATGTCCTGCTCGGATTGCATTGTTAATGCGAGCTAAAAAATCTGCAATTGGGTCTGTCGTATTCATTTCTTCTTTCTTACCAACTTGCTTTCACAATTCCGGGAATTTTACCATCAAGTGCGCGCGAACGGAAGCACAGTCTGCACATTCCGAATTTTCGGAGATACGCACGCGGACGTCCACACACTCCGCAACGATGATGTCTTCGTACTTCAAACTTCGGTTTTCGGCTCGCTTTCGCGACCATTGCTAATCTTGCCACAAACGTTCCTTATTTTGTTGATGGTTGTTGTTCAACAGGTTCTTCTCTTTTCACAAAGGGCATCCCGATTGCTTTGAGCATTTCGTATGCTTCCTGATCCGTTTTTGCGGACGTAACAAACGTAATATCCATACCGAACATGCGTGTTACTTTATCAATATCAATTTCCGGGAAGATAATATGTTCTTTAACTCCGACGGTATAATTTCCACGACCATCAAATGACTTATCGGAAAAACCGCGAAAATCTCTGAGACGCGGAACCGCAACACTGATGAATCTGTCGAGAAATTCAAACATTCTTTGACGACGCAAGGTAACCCGAATTCCAATCGGAATTCCTTCGCGCAATTTAAAGTTCGAAATTGCTTTCTTCGCTTTCGTCGTTACAACTTTTTGTCCGATGATGAGTTCGAGGTCTTTCGCAACTGTATCAACAACTTTCGCGTCCTGCGTGCCGTATCCGACACCCACGTTCACACAAATCTTTTGAAGATGTGGAACCTGCATGACGCTCTTGTAATTGAATCGTTTCATTAAATCCGAAACGACAGAATTCGTGTATAACTCATAAATGCGAGGTGTTACACCCTTTTCATCGCCGTGTTGCTGAGCGGGAGTTTTTTTCTCTTCCGCCGCTTCTGATTTCTTTTTATCTTTTGCCATCGTTACTTACTTGTCTTAAAACATTTCTTCGCATTTTCTGCAAATGCGCATGGTTTTTTTCCGGGCTGAAATTGTATCCTGAACCGACTTATGACCGATACGTGTTTGTTTTCCGCATTTCGGACAAATTATCATCACGTTGGAGACATTAA
>JACPVN010000519.1 GCA_016191715.1 Ignavibacteriota bacterium
CTTTTTGATTGAGTTGAAAAATGTTTCTCCCATCTGCAAATATTTATTATCTCCAGTATATTGATAAAGATAATATGCGGATTCAATAATTTCAGGCCTGAGATAATATTCTTTAGCAGTAACTTTCATGGATGAATAATCAATTTCTTCCGGTTCGATACCATGAAGATTCCACATTTTGTAACTCGACTCCTGAAGATTTACAGCTCTCGTCACATCCCCGCCGAGACACAACACTGCTGGCATGAAGGCATCCAACGAACCAAATGAAGTCGCAGTCCGTGTTCCCGTTTCCATATCCGCATGACCATACCATAAACCGCCGAACGAAGTATCAGCAAGATAGTTGTTGACTGCAGAAATACTTTCATTCCACATTTGTTTACATTCCATATCACCAAATAGCAACCACGATTTGATTAAATATTCGTAGTACGAATCAATCCCTCCGCTGATATGACTTGACGTATTTCTCCACTCGCCTGTTTCAACATTTATCCACGTTCCTACAAGTCCAATCTTCGAGCGATGTTTGTGTAACTGCACAAGTGCATTTTTTGCTTTCTCATAGAAGAGAGGATTTCCTGTTAGTTTGCTTAACGTACCAAACTCCAGTAATGCAGTTCCTATTTCTGCCGGATTGTTGATTGAATCACGAATCATTCCTGTTTGAAGATTCACATACCTGTACGACATTCCGGTTTTCGAATTATAGATTGGAAGTAACCGTGTTCCCAAATCTTCCGCCATCAAAAGAAACTGTTTTTCTCCATCCATCTGATATGCAGAAAGTAATCCCGCCAACAATCGTATCGTAATCTCAAACGCCTGCACTTCAATATTTTTATTGAAAGATAAACTATCGAGAATCAACTTCTTCGTTTCGGCGGCTTCCTCTTTCAATCCCATCAGCAACATCACATCATACGCATCCACCGGCGACATGGTCAACGAAGTCCCGTACCAGTCGTGCGGCTGTTTCGAAAGCGGCTTGAGTGCGTCATGACCCCATGCGTAGTGCTTGTACGCATTCCACGCATGAAGAAACTCCGCCTTCACCGAATCGGCGGTGACCGATGGTTGTTGCGCAAAAACTGAAATGCTAATCAAAACAGTATAAATTACGTGACTGAAATATTTTGACATACTATTCTTTGAAATAATGATTGGAAATCGCCTAAAAGATAGAAAAGTTTTAGGATGGACGGAAAATCTGAGACTATTTTCGTATGCAAAATCCTCATGGTTGAAAATTTCTTGAAAATTTTGTATATACATACGGTTTTACTGAACATTCCCGACAATTTCATATGTGCTGGGAACTTCCTCGCTCTCGTATAAGTTTAGTAGTCAGATTTTTTATAATTAATTTCAATAGGAGTTCAATCATGAAACATTTACAACTATTAATAATCGTTTTACTTTTACTTATTTGTTCTTTTGCTGCGGCACAACCTAAAATCGAATTAGCAGAAGGGACAAATCTCGAATTCGGAGATGTCATCAGTGGCAATAAACTGACGAAAGAAATTACAGTCAAAAATATCGGAACTGATACCCTCCATATTAAAGATGTCCGCGCACAATGTGGATGTACCGCAACACTCTTAAAGGAGAAAGCCATCGCTCCATCACGCGAAAGTAAGCTTTCTGTCACCTTCAATGCCGCAGGTTACCGTTCAGGAAAAGTGACAAAACACGTATATGTGGATTCGGATGACCCGATGACCCCTACACTCACCATCGAATTCGAACCAAATGTCATTCAACTGCTCGAAGTGAATCCTTCAATGCTTTCATTTAACAATGCGAAGATTGATACGCAACTCGTTCGTTCGATAACAATCAAAAATACTTCGAAAGATACTATCAACATTCTCTCGTTAGAAAATAATTTTGAACAACTCAAAGTTTCACTTTCCAAAAATCATCTTGCTCCTGGTGACACGTCCGTTTTAACCGGAGAATTGTTTACGACGAAAGCTGGTTCATATCAAACCGTCGTAAATGTATTGACAGACCATCCGTCACTTTCCAAACTTGAAGTTAAAGCGTTCATGTGGGTAAACCGGAAGTAACAGGAATGACAAAACAATTTGTTTTTTTCTTTTTGATATTA
>JACPVN010000520.1 GCA_016191715.1 Ignavibacteriota bacterium
AAAAACCAAGGCGCTTCTCTTTGCCCTTTCCGTTCTCGCTGTGGGATTAACAGCGAGAGCGCTTGCGCGGAGAACAACCATTGCACCTGCTTCTCTACAACCGACGCCGGTTATTCAATCGACTGTTGGAATCGGAAATATGAATGGCAGCGCTTCGTTCGAATCGAGGATGATGGTTGCCATTAAAAACAGGGGTGAGCATTTGTTGCGACAGGCATGTCACGAAGCGAAGTTGAGAAATTCATTTCTCTTCATTTTATCAATCAAAGAAATTTCTATTGTTGGTTTCCTACCGCAAAAAATTCAAACAGATGCCTTCCCTACATTTGAATGGATAAAAGAAATCTGTGGCGAATACGGAGTGCCGTTTAAAGTCATCACGATAATTTCCAATGAAGTCGGCTACAGTATTAGTGAACACGCTGCGATGTTCGGAGTGGAACGGTTGCTTCTCGGAACCACAAAAAGGAAACTGATGGAGAAAGCGTTACGGGGAGATGTAATCCGGGAAGTGTCGGGTTTATTGCCGGAAGAAATTCAATTGGTTATTTACCGATCGTAACTGAGTTATCGAGGAGTTAAAAAACTCGTTCGATATTCAACATTCATAGAATAACGAATGATGAACACTGAATAATGAATGAAGAACTAAGCTGTACGTCGGGAATTAATTATCTGAGCAGTTCCCTCAACCGTCGCTCAATTTGGTCAAGGTCAATCGGTTTTCGGAGGATACCGAAAATGCCAATTTTGCGTGCTCGCGCAAGAACATCCGAGTCCTGATACGCTGTGATAAAACAGAACGGAACATCTTTCGTCAAAACATCCGAACGAACTTTTTCAAAAAACTCGAATCCGTTCATACGTGGCATCATGATGTCGGAGATGATAGCATCCGGTTTGAATGATTGCATTTTTTCTAAGGCATCAACTCCATCTTCGGCTGTGGTAACTTCGTAGCCATCCATCCTCAACATCTGAGCAACGAGTTGAGCGAAGCCGGTTTCATCATCAACTAATAAAATATGTTTTACGCGATTATCAAAAGGCATAATATGTCATGCATTAAACTTGGCTGAATATAGATATTCTTCTTGAAGAAACAAATGTCCTTATCTTAATAACAACATTTTCATTTGCTGCGTAAAGAGGCCTGCCTGTAAGCGATAGAAATAAACTCCGCTCGGTAATGATGAAGCATCAAATTCCATTGACTTGAAACCTGTAACCTGAAACTCGTTTACAAGTGTTGCCACTTCAATTCCAAGTGTATTGAACACACTTAACTTCACTTGTACATCCTCAGGTAACTGATAACGAAAAACGGTTATTGGATTGAAGGGATTGGGGTAGTTTTGTTCAGCAACAAATGCCGTAGGAACATTTATTATTGCTATTTTTTCCTCTTCATTGGGTGGAGGGGGCGGTAATTCTGACGTTGCTGCCATAGATATACGACTCAACGTTTGATAAGAATTTGATGCGGAAAGAATTAACTTACCAACCTGATTCACTTTTATCCAGTAACCTTTCCCCGGCATAAGAGTATCAGCCGTAATGTATGATCCGTCGTATCTGAAAAATTCACTTACCTGAATGTCATGTGGGATGAAAGTAATATATCCAACCGGAACTGGAGTACTAATCGCTCCAATCATATTCCATCCAGGTAACACGTTAATCGTATCTATATTTATTTTTGAACCAATGATTGATATTGTCTGACCACTACTGAACTTTATCCAATATCCGATACTTGTTTGCAGTGTATCATGCTGGATATAAGTAGTACCGTTAAAGGAAAATGCACGCGATGTTGCCGTAGGAAACAAATCAGTTTTTCTACTATCGGTGGTTATAGCCGGTAGCGAAATCATATTCCAACCTCTTTTAACCTTTATTTCATTTAAAAGAACCATTTCTGATAAGGGTCGCCGCCAGACTCCATAATTTGTTCCGGCGAAAAGATATTTCCCGGTATATGCGAGTGAACTGATAGTCTGATAATCTGGTAGAGCTAATCCCGTGCTTACATTTTTCCAGTTCGGAGAATCGATTCTCGTCGTGTAAATTGAATCACTCCAAACGGCGAAGAGATCGTCACGGAAAAGAAGCAAAGCAAAAATAATGTTGTTTCCGGGGCTAAATTTTTCCCAGTTTACTCCGTGATTTGTAGAACGGTACACACCATAACTCGTACCTGTGAAGATCAACGAATCCCTTTTCACAAGCGAATAGACATATGCATTTCCCCAGCCCGTAGTCATTGATTCCCAAGTTTCCCCATAGTCGGTTGTGCAAAACAATTGATTTTCTTTTGCCGCATAAAGCGTTATTTCATCGGCATACAACAAATATGTGCGCCAGCCAAATACAGAATCAGATAGAACACGATACCAATTGCCACCCCCATCATCAGAACGATAAAGCATTCCATCAGGATTTGTGAAAATGTACCTATTACTTTTTAGAATTGATTGAACACCGTAATATGCTGATAGGACTATCGTCCAAGTATTTCCATTATCTTGAGAACGGGATACTGCAGGCGATGGCTCATTACAATAAATGCATCCCCAATTTGCGCCTACGAGAATTGTATCATTCACCGTCTCAATAGTATTAACCCACATAAGGTTTGTGTTTTCAAGTGTATCCAATCGGTTTCCGTAATCAGTTGAGCGATATACCAATCCACTACCTGCAAGTAAAGTATCATTTTGTTTATGAACCACCGACACATATCCTGTCAGACCGACATGTGACCACTGTGGATAGCAGTAATCTTGCAAAGTAATCATAACGAATGCAATCAATGACATTACAAAAAACGGTTTTTTCCAACAATTAATGAGTGCATAATATTTTATTATCATATGAACCTCGTTATATTTATTTTAGGAAAAGTAATTTCCTCACCAAAATAAATTCACCGGACAAGCCAGCCGTCGGTGTCACCATCAACCGATAATAATACACACCGCTTGGAAAACCCGAGGCATTCCATTGAAGAAAATGCTCGCCTGCTTCTTTCACTTCATTGTCCAACGTAGCGACCTCACGACCCAGAACATCATATATTTTCAAAGTAACTAATCCGAAATTAGCAATCCGAAATCCGAAATTTGTCAATGGATTAAACGGATTTGGGAAGTTTTGTAATAGTTCAATTTTATTCGGAAGATTTTCTTCAGTAACACTGAGCGTTGAATCTTTAATCCTTACATGAATCGTAATAACTGCGCTTGTCATCTGATTCAGTTGAAAATTGGGACTTGAATAATAACCATTGCAAAGAATTTGTCCGATGTACGTGTCTCCTTTGGTTGCATTCGATGGGATAAGAAATTCATAACCAAATCTTAATTTACAAGTTCCATTTCCACCAAGAGAAAAAGCATTACCTATGTTTGGATTGAACAATTGATTTGATTCGACCCAATATCCACTTGCAACACCTTGGGAAGGAAATGTTATTGATATTGAATCTCCATTGGTGTCAATGATATGTGTTGGAAAGTCTGTTTCGAATATTATGTTGGAATTTGTATCACCTATAATATCAACACCAATATCGCCTGTAACAATCTCACCGTTTATATTTGGATAAATTATTCTCGTTTCGGCGGAAGTATCATATTCAACAGAATAAAAAACATTACTAATTGTTCCTTCAACTCCACCATCCTTTTCTATCAATAAAAGTTTAATAGCATCCACCACAACAGACATCATCATCACCGTTGTGAAGCGATGAGTGATTTCACTATTCCCATCATTATAATATACTGTAGATGTTATTCGACCTTGATACACATCAGTGCTTCTGATTGGTGTCCAAGGTATAGTTACAACAAATCCTAATCGTAGTTTACATGAACCCGTATCGTTTAACGTAAATGAATTTTTAATATTTGGGTTGAATAGTTCACCGTTTTCAATCCTTATTCCAGAACTCGCTCCGGCACTAGGAAAAGAAATTGTTAAAGGAGTACCGTTCTGACTCCATAGCGTATCAGGTAAAAGCATTTCGACAAAAATATCAGTCGAGTTATTACCAAAAATGTCAACACCTACATCCATACTAGTGTATTCAATTCCATTGTCGGGAGTGATTATTGTTGTACCTTTAAAGGTGTCATATGCAACATCATATGTTAATCCCCTCTGAACTCCTACAAATTCACCGTCTTGTGAAATTATTTTTAAGGTATCAATTACATTTATATAAAAATCCACTCCATAATTAAACTCATCCCCAATCGGACTTAAATCATTGTTGCAACTGTTGCCAACAGAATAAATCGTATCGTATCCGGCAGTTGACGGTGCGATGTACATGAATTGCCAACTCACAGTTGCATCTCCCCAAATTTTCGGCTCCGTATGTGTAAGTTCTCCGTTTTCCATTCGTGTTGTTGTATCCATAGATTGAAGTGAACCTTGTCCCACAGCAACATTAAAACCTCCGACAACTGACGGACCTCCCAATATGTGTAATGTATATACATTTGAACTTCCAACGGAAACAATTTCAGGTCCTGTAACATACACCAAAATAGTATCTGTCGGCACGCCCGGATTATGGCAAACACATCCGTACCCGTCAGGAGTTTTTTTTGTCCTTCCAATCATACCGGTAGAATAATAAACCTCAAATCCGCACCAAACAATAAGCAATGAACTGAGAGCAATGAGCAGTGATGTGGATTGTATTTTCTTCATTGGTTTCGATTTACCACGCTGTTCCGGAACGAATGACCGCGACAATTATCCACCCGATAATCAGAGCGGATAAGATAATAATTCTGTTTCGAGTATGCTTTGTCATTCTACTTTATTTCTTAGATGATTGTCTCAAACGGTTCAGCGCTTCTAAGGTCGTTGTCAACACAAGTTTTCCCGAAGACTTCATTTTCACCCAATACGCATTCATCGGTTCAATTGCCGTTGATGAAGTATAACCGATTCCTTGTTCGAACTTGAAATACGAAGTAATAACATTGCTATCTGGAATCTGAACAATTGAATTTACACCGACAGAACCGGAAATTGAACCAAGCAAATTCCAACCTGCGACAACATCAAAAGTATCTGATGCTTGCACAATCCCAGTCATGCTCACCAGCGTTGTGTCAGCATATTTCAACCAATAGCCAAGTTCGTTTTGCAACGTATCTTTCGCAACGTAGCCGTTTCCTGATTCAAACAGAAAAGCAGACGAAACCGCAGTCGGGAATAATGCGCTCTTTGTTGTTTGATTCATAATGTACGGCAGAGAGATTAAACTCCAGCCATCATACAACGTGAATTGAGTAGTAATTTGCTGAGCCGTTGTGAACGAACGAATTGTCGAGAACGCGCTCGTCCCACCGACATTCTTCGCTCGTACCTTCCAAAAATATTTTGTACTCGAATTCAAACCACTGACAGATTTTGAACTATCGGAAAGTGTCGAGTCACTGAAAACTATCAAAGTGAAATTCGTATCGCTCGCAACCTGCAACCAATATGTTTCTGCCAACGAAGAGTTATACCAAATCAATTTCAATGATGTGAACTGATTCGTCGCTCCTTGAACAGGCAAAACTAAAGAAGGCGTAGCAGGTGCAGCAACTATTGTTCTGAATTTCCATGCAGTGGTGTACGCGCTCGAACCACCTGAGTTGAATGCCCGAACGCGCCAGAAATAATTTGTGTAGTTCAACAAGCCGCTCATTGCTTGCGAGGTCGTCAGAACCGTATCATCGAAAACGATTTGAGTAAAATTCGTGTCTTTGGAAACTGTAATCCGGTACGAGGTCGCACCCGATGAAGCGTTCCACTGCAACGTAACATTGATTGGTTGATTGACTGTATTGTTCGACGGCGATGAAAGCGTAGGCATGGCAGGCGGCGGTAACACCGTTGTAAAATTCCGTGTCTCCGACCAATCACCCCAGCCGGAAGAATTTTTCGCGACAACCCTCCAATAATATTTTGTCAATGAAGAAAGTCCGCTCACACTTTTACTCGTCACCGTTATGTTTGAATCATTCACGACGAAACTTCCGAACGCCGAATCGAGAGAAACCTGCAACCGATAATGTGTTGCAGTGCCAACTGAAGTCCATGAAAACGTGGCAGTCGTCGGGATATTGATTGCACCTTGAGCCGGTGATGAAAGAGTAGGCGCAAACGGAGGCATCGCAACATACAAAACACCGGAGACATTCGTCACACCATCCCAAGTACCGCCGCCGTCGGCACTGTAACCGCCATACAGGTATTCACCGCCACCTTTTTGATAACGATATGTGTAATAATAAATCCCTTTCGGTAATGTTGAACCGATTGATGACATATATTCATCTGTCGAACCATAATCAACATTGAATGTGGCGGGCAACCAATTCGTCCACGTTGATGGATTCGAGTTTGTAGAATCGTATCCGACCCACGCACTGATTCCGCTTCCTTGTCCGACCGTATCAGTAACTTCAAATGCATAGATACGACCATAAACTGTTGCAGAACCGCCAAGATTGATGTACGCACTTGGGGGCCATTGCAAATTCTCAAACGAAATATTGACCGTTCCGTACTTTGCATATCTTCTCAATCGTGTTTGAACGCCACTTGACGCCGTCGTGTTCGAGTCGTCGGGACACGCATCAAACGTTGCGTTTGCATCGGAATTACCTGTCAAATAAAACTGCACGGCAAAACCCGATGGATTTCCGAGCGTGGATTTCAACACTCTCCCCTCAACCCATCCTTCCTGCAACAAACTATCTTCAGAAATATTCTCGCCGTATTCAGAACTGCTCAATGGCGAACCAACTCCATTCCACCAATTCAAATCACGAGAATGAAATTCAGCATAGCCGTTGAAATGCCCGCGCAAAATGTAATCAGGCAAATCCTTATGAGCATAAACAATATTTCTTCCCCAACTTTCTGATGAACCACCTCCATACTTCGACATGAGAAGAAACGCCCAGTGCATTTGTGTGTTGGCAGTAACTTTCGCTCCGAGATAAAGATACAGTTCATCTTCAGTGATATAAATCTCCTGCGCTTTCGCACCCGCCCAACCAGCGGCGGTATCAGACGTAACAAAAGCAGAACTCCAAACGCCGGTTCCTTCAAACACCCCATCAATGATTGGATGATTGCTGACGTAAATTGAGAATGTATCTGATGCTGTTTCATTCAACGGGTCGGTGACTGTGAGAATTACTGTCGTCGTGCCTGTATCGCTCGTAGTTGGAGTTCCGGTAAGTACACCGCCGGATGTAACACTCAGCCACGACGGATTGCCACTCAATACATAAGTGATTGTTTGATTATTCGGGTCTGCCGCTTGT
>JACPVN010000521.1 GCA_016191715.1 Ignavibacteriota bacterium
GACTTACAACTGCAGAATATATTCAAACAAGGAAACTCTTGTTCGTGAAATAGTATCAAATGATACCATAACGACCGGTACAGGCAAGGAAACTATGTAAGGCAATTTTCATCGGATGATAAATGAAAGCGCGGGTAGTGAATGCTACCCGCGTTTTTTATTGAATTGACTTTTTAAGATAGATGTGTTATATTCCCCATCATTTCAAACCGTTCTTCAATGGGATAAGTTCATACGATCCTCTGTTTGAAGAAGATCCTGCCTTCTTTGTACCCCCATTTTCAAGTTTCATGTTCACAATCATTTGTCATCATTATTGCGATAGTAACGAGAAGAAGAATGAAGTTACCATGTATCAAGAAGTTTTGTTTCTCCGGAATAGGTTTGCTTTATGTTACCTATCTCTTCATGGAGTCCACACTCTCTGCGGCGCCAATGCAAAAAGAGGCAGAACATCAACCATCATTTACAGTTCCGTCTAAAAATTACACGGTACGGGAAGGACTTCTCTCCAACGCGATAACAAAAATTTATCAGGACTCACGGGGATTTCTCTGGATCGGTACGCTCGAAGGTCTGTGTATCTTCGACGGTGTTTCATTCCGTCACTATACGACACTTGAAGGTCTCGCGTCGGTGAGTGTCAATGATCTTCTTGAAAGCCGTACGAACCCCGGAACAATGTGGATTGCCACCAATGGCGGAGGCGTCAACAAATTGAGTAATGAAACAGTCACTACATTTTCGATGGGGTATGGCGCGTGGTCAAATAGAGTAAACAAAGTCCTCGAGGATCATCGGGGAAGAGTTTGGTGCTTGTCGGATAGCGGAGTCTTTCTCATAGAAAATGATGTCGTCAAGCCATTCAGTCTTCTTCCTTCAGTGATAGATAATTTCCACGTAATCGAACTTGGGGACAGCGCAATCTGGATTGCGAATAAAAACGGTGTGTTTAGTTACAACGAAAATTCCGGTCAGGTAACGACGACAGGAATATCCGCTACTATCGGGACTTGGGCTTTTGTATTGGCAAGAAATGAAGATTTCTGGATTTCAACAAGCGACAGCGGGTTCCTTCAATATCGTCAAGGTTCCCTTCTGAAACGACATCCGGTGCATATTCCCGGGTATGTTATGATGTTGGAAGATCGGCACGGGTATTTTTGGGCTGGGTCAACAACGGGTCTATATAAACTTTCTAAAGAACATGATTCTCTCAGAGTGATAGCACATTACACGACGCGCAATGGGCTACCGGAAGATATTATTCAGAATGGCTTGATTGACCGCGAAAACTGTTTATGGCTTGGTACATCGCGTCAAGGTTTTTCACGATTGATGGATGGTATTACGGAAATGTCATTCCCCTTGCTCGACCTCAAGACAAATTTGAAGGCAGTCAAGGATAACAATGACCATCTCTGGATGGGTTCATCCGATGGACTTCTTGAAATCTGGCGCGATGACGATAAGCAACCTCAGTCATACGTGCATCGTCTCGGTAGAAAAAAAGATATACATTCGGTATTACTTCTCCTTGATTCACTCGGACATCTTTGGGCGATGGTTGATACGCAAGAAATTCATGAGTACTCTATCATTGCGCTTCGCGGTCAACCTTCGCAGTTAAAGAAATTAAAAAGTTTAGAAAAAGGAAAAGAACTTCCGGCGGGAACAATCTATCCCTTCATGGTTGATAGAACTTGTCGTCTCTGGTACAATACGGACAAGGGCATCGAGGCGCTCGACCCGAATCGCAATGTCCCTCGCATCAGAACCATCACACAATCGGAGGGCTTACCTGACTATAGTATTTGGTCTCTGCTTGAAGATAGCAAAGGCGGCTATTGGTTCGGCGGCTATATCGGTGATTTGTCAAGATTTACTTTTGAGCCCGGAGAGGAATTTCAAATCAAATCCGTTCATCGGTATTCAGAATTTCCCGATAAGAGTGTTCGTCTCCTCTTCGAAGATAGCAAAGGAAGAATATGGGTAGGCACGCGGTACGGAGGAATAGCTATTTTTGATGGTGAACAAACAATGACGCTTTCAAGAAAAAATGGACTACCAGGTGAATGGATTTACATGAGTTCAATAAGTAAGTGCAACACCTTTGGAGTAAATTATGGTAATTACTCATATAGGTGTTTATATGTTTCCCAAACATATGCTGGTAATTACCTTCGTTTGTCATTGCTCCTCGGCGGTGGACTGTCAGCGCCAGCGCAACCCGGACTCTTTTCTAAATATTGGAAACGGGGATTCAACCTGAGCGGCGGAATAGAAGTAGCGCCTCTGCCAAATATTGCTGTAAACATAATTGCAGAACAAAGCAAATTTCCATACAACACCGATGTCGTTCCGGGATACTCAGACATACTTTCCGGCGGCGAGGCGACCTTTCTGACAATCTCAGCAAATCTGAAATGGTATCCATTGTCACATCAAACAAGGTAAATCCATTTCTGCAAATAGGCACCGGGAACACTTCGCTTTCAGTAGATGCGTTGATGATTGAAACTCCTTATGGTCCGAACACATTACAGGAAAGTGTATCGGCATCGGTCTTGATACTTAGCGGTGGAATTGGAATTAACGTTTCACTTTTGGAGTGGTTAGCGCTTTATACAGACATGAGAATTGTTTTCCAACAAGATGGAAAAATGACAGAGAGTAGCATGGTTGCTTATATACCTGTCAGAATAGGGATTTCCATTAGCATGGCTTCGTTGTAAAAATATATTTGTTGACATTTTTATATATTTGAGATTGGATGATACGATGAACACAGTTCCGCACTTATCAGTATGTTGATACACGATCATCGCCCTTCATCATTCATGTTGCAGTGGCACATCAATGATGTATGTAATTATCGGTGCAAACATTGTTATCAAGA
>JACPVN010000522.1 GCA_016191715.1 Ignavibacteriota bacterium
ATTGACGTAAAATCACTTGGGCTAATAACAGTAATATCTTCACCGATAAGACATCCGAGTCTCTCAGCTAAGGTCAGGCCAATCACCATCCCTCCTATTTTAGATGAATCATTTAACTTGAGTTCACCCATAACAATATTTAATTTCAACCCTGAAACGAATTCAACTTTCTTTTCATCAACGCCACGGATATATACGACAACATTTCTATTTTTTGTTACAATCAACGCTTTGCCTGAGACAAACGGCGCTGTTGCTGTGACCTGAGGAAAAGCGTGTACAGTTTTATCAATTGTTGTGTAGTCCAATGAATCAAATCCACCGGCAGTTTCAATACGAATGTGCGGGTCGAATCCAACAAGAACCTTAGTAACAATTCCACTAAATCCATTAAACACTGATAACACAATCAATAATGCGGCAACGCCTACGGTGATACCTGCAATTGAAATAAATATAATTACGTTCACAAATCTGATATAACGCTTCGTGAAAAGGTATCTCAACGCTATGAACAATTCAACAGGTTGCATTAGAATCGGATTGCTGAGATAATATCAATCTTCGATGCGGCACGTGATGGCAAGAGGGTTGTAGCAATTGATAACAAAAACGCTACGGTTGATACGAGAAGAAAATTCTCCGGCAACATCATAATGGGAACGGTTGTCATTAAATAAATATCAGACGGCAGGGAAATCAGATGAAACTCTTGTTGAAGAAAGCACAACACTAATCCAAGAATGTTTCCCAATCCAATTCCGATGAGCGAAATTATTATTCCTTGATAAAAGAATATTCGCTGTAAGTTCTTATTTGTTGCTCCCATTGTTGATAGAATTCCAATCGCTTTTACTTTTTCAAGAACAAACATCAATAACATTCCTAAGATGTTCACTGTTGCAACAATAATAATCAGTACAAGCAGAATCGGAGAGAGTTTTTTTTGCAAATCAATCCACGAAAACAAATTCCGGTACATTTGAAACATTGTTCTGACATAGTATGGGTAACCAAGCGACTCTGAGAGTGAGTGCGACAGTTCTTCGACATTAGAAATATCTGTCACGGAAATCTCGTAACCGGTTATTTCATCACTCATACTAAATAATTCCTGAGCAGACGTCATTTCAGTAAACGCATAAATGTCATCATACTCAGACATTCCGGATTCATAAATGCCGGTAACAACAAATTGCTTTGCACGCGGTTGCAATAGATCTTCTGTTCCCGATATTCCAAATGCGATAATAGTATCTGTTACATTAACTTGAAGTTTTCGAGCAAGTTTCATCCCGATAATAATTTGATTACTATTGACAGACGAGCGTAAAAGATTTCCTTCTACAAGATATTTTGAGACAGCGCTATTTTCCTGGTTGATGTCAATGCCTTTCAGAAATACGCCCTCAACAGAACTTTTCGAGCGTAACATTCCTTCACGCGCAACGAAAGGTGAAACTGATTTTATCTCAGGATTTTCTTCTCGAATCTTTTCTAATGTGGAGATTGAATATGGAAGTGACTTTCCCTGAAATCCCTGAATCTGTATGTGAGTAACGAACGCAATGACTTTATCTTTGATTTCTTTTTCAAACCCTGCAAGAATTGATAACGTAATAATCAAAGATGCTGTCCCAAGTGTAATGCCGAGTATTGAAATTATCGAAATGAATGACAGTACTCCCCCCTTTCGGTGTGATTGGAGAAATCGTTTTGCTATGAACCATTCAAACGGCAAAGCAAATAGTTCTCCTAATTTCTCTTTGAGGAAAATTCAAGCAAGTATCCTTTGATGAAATTATCAATGTCACCATCCATGACTGCCTGCGTGTTACTTGTTTCAACATCCGTACGATGGTCTTTCACCAAATTGTAAGGATGAAAAACGTACGAGCGAATCTGGCTTCCCCATTCGATTTTCTTCTTCGTACTTTCGATGGCAGAGAGCCGAGCTTCTTCTTCTTCTTTTCTTAGTTGATAGAGCCGTGATTTTAACATTTTGATCGCG
>JACPVN010000540.1 GCA_016191715.1 Ignavibacteriota bacterium
AAAGGGCACAAAGTATTTCTTTTAGTTTTCAAAGAAATATTTTATCGTAGAATTATCTTTCCCGAATCATTCACCTTCATCCAATATCCCTTTCCCGAAATGATGCTGTCGGTAACTGTATAACCATTTACAGTTGAATAACTATAAATATTACTCAATAACAAGTTGGGAGGAATTGTTTCAATGCTATCCACAGAAACCGATTTGGAGATTGAACCAATAATATTCCATCCCTTCCTCACCGAAAATATATCTACCAAATTCTTTTCACCAATCAATGATACAGAGTGCGAAGATTCTGCTTTCATCCAATAGCCGTTTCCAACGCGAAGCGATTCAGCGACCAAGTATTTACCTGAATATTGAAATGCTTCGGGTTCAATGGTTGAAAAAAGTCTTTTCTTTGTAATATCTAATGATTGAAGAGGAAGCGAAATAAGATTCCACCCCTGTTCCAACATTATACTTTGAATCGTCAGCGTGTCCGTCAGAGAACGCAACCAAACACCATCATTTGTTCCTGCAACAAGAATGTCATTATTGAGTGATAGAGAATAGACAGACAACGTGTCCGGAAAGTCATCCGTAAAAGAAGTCCACTGTTCTCCCTGATTGGTTGTTTGAAAAACACCTCCTTGTTCCATTCCCGCTAAGAGTGTTGTGTTGTTTTGAATTAAGGTATTTACTTTTATCGCGTCGGGAAGTCCCATACTTTTCCGCTCGAACATCGAATCATTGAGAGAGTATTTGTACATTCCCGAATCAATTGTGCCTACAAAAAGATAATCATAATTAGCAATGATAGTTTCTGTATAATCAGGTATTTTGGGATTTCTATGTATCCAAGTTATTCCATCATTTGTAGATTGATAGATAAAACCAGCAGTTGTTGTAAAAATTCCAAATTGATTTAACGCAAAACCAATTGAGCAATCTTGCCTTAATTCTTGCCAAGTGATACCATCATCCTGAGAACGAAGAATTCCGGGTTGAGCGCAGTTGATATTTGACTGCGTCACTGAAAAGATTGAGTTGATTGATTGACCAAGAGTATTAATTGAAAAAGAAGTACCAATCAGTGGATACCATATTTCACCTCCATCTGATGAAGCAAAAATTGTTTTTGTGGTTTGACCTCCTCGAAGTCCTGCAAATATTTTATTTCCACGTTCCAAAAAACTCGCTACCTTATTACCAATGGGAAGCCCATCATTACTTGGCATCCATATCGCACCATGATTAAACGAACGATACACACCGCTATCCGTTCCTGCAAAGAATACGCTGTCATTTGTTAGCAACGAGTAAACTGATTTCCCTTCAGTCGTGGGCGATTGAATCCATTGCGCTACTCCATCAAAGGGAATAAACAAAACGAGAACTACTGCAAGAGCCAGGAGATAAGGCATCCCTCTGTTCTTCAACCTCACCTGCCGAAGAAGGATAAAATATCTCATATCACAAATCTCACATCAGTCCCGCCTTCTTCAACTCTCCGCTAATCATTTCTGCCGCTTGCTGTTTTGATATCTGAAGCCGTGAGCCGGAGGCGGAGATTGCCTGTTCGAGTGTTCCCTGCTTTTGTGTGAGCCACCGGTACACGTGATAACCCAACCGGTTTCTGTCATTCGGTTCGACGGTCGGAATTGCGCTGACACTCGCATACGCCTTCGCTTCGATACTTTCCGGTGAAAATTGTTGTACTGCTGATGCTGGTTTTGTTGCCATAATTTCGTTCTTTGTACTTAGTTCTTGGTTCTTGGTAAGTTTTAGATGGCGAAAATATAACCAATCATCTATTAAAAAACGAAACCCTGTAAAATCACTTTTAACTTTTAACTGATAACTTTTAACTTTCTTCAACGGGAGAACGAATTTTGCATTGCCTACGTTAGAGTGCTATATTCAGTCACCAAAAAATGAGACTTTACCGATACATCCTCCGCGCTCACGCCGGTCCGTTTCTCTTCTCCTTCTTCACGCTGATGTTCATCTTCCTTCTGCAATTCATCATGAAGTTTGTTGACCAACTTGTCGGGAAAGGACTGAACGCACTTGTCATTGCCGAACTCATTATTCTCAACCTCGCATGGATGGTGGTGCTTGCCGTTCCGATGTCGGTGCTGGTAGCAACGCTTATGGGCTTCGGCGGACTTTCCTCCCGAAACGAAATTACCGCGATGAAAGCAAGCGGCATGAGTTTGTATCGCATGATGGCTCCTGTCATTTTCATGAGCATCCTCCTCGCGCTTCTTCTGTTTGAATTTTACAACGACATTCTCCCCGAAGCAAACCATCGTCTCAAAACTCTCATCTTCGATATCAGAAGAAAGAAACCGACGTTCACTCTTGTGCAGGGAATGTTCTCGCAGGAACTTCCCGGCTATAGCATTCTCGTCCGGAAAACATTTGAGGGAACGAACGACCTCGAAGGCGTGACGATTTATGATTACACTCAGCCCGAACGGAACGCCGTCATTACGGCTGAACAAGGCAAAGTTTCGTTCACGCCCGATTTCCGGAACCTGATAATGGATTTGGACGAAGGCGAAATCCATGAACTAACTGCAACTGAATCAGACAAATATCAACGCATCCGTTTCAAACAGCATCGCATCGTGATGGATGTCGAGGGCTTCGATTTCGAGCGTTCGAGTCTGGGAACGTTCAGTCGCGGCGAGCGTGAACTGAAAGCAAAAGAACTTCGTGCAATCGTTGATAGTCTTCAACGGGAGAATACAAACGCGCTTACTGCGGGAGTTCAGGAAATCGAAAGGGATTTTACTTCGCCCCGTTCATACGCAAGCCATATTCCACAGGGAGCTTTTCTCACACCGAAACCCAATCCGCTCGTCACCGCGACCGTGCGAGCGAGAACAACGCTCAATAACATCGCCGCGCAACTTGCGCTCATCAATTCCAACAACGACCGCATCAACGAAAACCTTGTGGAGTTGTATAAGAAGTATGCGATTCCTGTTGCGTGCATTGTGTTCGTGTTCATAGGCGCGCCGCTTGGCGTACTTGCGCGGCGAGGCACGTTTGGCATGGCGGCAACGTTGAGTCTCGGATTTTTCCTTGTCTATTGGGCGTGTTTGATTGGCGGAGAAAAACTTGCTGACCGGAGTTTGCTCTCTCCGTTAGTCGGAATGTGGATGGCAAATATCATCATGGGCGCTTTGGGATTGTATCTTACGTTCCGCATCGGAAGAGAAACACCGCAACTCCGCTTCGACCGGTTAAAACGATTCATCCCGAAATCTCTCCGCTCGCCGGAAGAACAACCGACAGAATAACATGCGCCAACTCGACAGATATATTCTCCGGCAATTTATCCTTACCGCAATTTTTGCAATTGTCGCGTTCGTCGTCGTGTTTCTCTCAGTTGATATGATGGAAAATCTCGACGACTTTATTGACCACAACGCAACACTCGGAATTATCCTGACATATTACCTGTACTTCATGCCGGAAATTATCAAACTGACAATTCCCGTCGGGATGTTAATGTCGGCGTTATTCACAACCGGACGGCTTTCCACGTTCAATGAACTGACGGCGATGAAATCAAGCGGTATCAGTTTGTACAGGATGATAATTCCTTTGCTTGCTTTCTCGCTTTTTGTCAGTGCGGCGTCAATCTACTTCAACGGGTGGATTGTTCCTCAGGCAAACAAGAAAAAATTTGCCATCGGTCGTGCGTACTTCAAAAAAGGAATCGAGTACATTTCAAAAAATAATGTTTTCATTCAGGATAGCCCGACTCGAATTATCTCGCTCGGTCAATACGATGACCTCGCTGATGTTGCAACGGTTGTTTCGCTTCAGGAGTTTGATGCCGTTGACCCGACAATCATTACCGCACGATATGATGCACGGGAAATGCGTTGGCAACCCGACACAAAATCGTGGACACTCGGCAACGGAACAATACGAACCTTCACCGACGGAAAAGAATCACTCAGTAAATTTACCTCGCTTGAACTGACTTTGAACTTCACTCCCGACGACATCAGAAAAAAACAAGAACATCCCGATGAAATGGATTATACATCCTTACATCGTTTCATCGAAAATCAGAAACGGGCGGGACAAGATGCGGCGCGATGGGAAGTGGATTACTACGGGAAAATCGCCTTCCCGTTTGCAAGTTTTATTGTGGTGTTGTTCGGAGTACCGTTCTCATCCGTCAAACGCCGGGGCGGACTTGGCGTGGAGTTCGGCATTGCTGTTGCGATTTGTTTCTTCTATATGATTTTTCTGAAAGTGAGTCAGGCATTCGGCTACAACGGCGACCTTCATCCGGTTCTGACTGCGTGGCTGGCAAATGGAATTTTTCTGGTGTTGGGAATCTATAATTTAATTCGGGTACAGAAGTAAAGATTGAGAATTGAATCATTGCAGATTGAGTCATTGACGATTGGATGATAACAATGATACAATGACTCTCTATGAGCCGTAGGCAATCGTAAATCGTCAATAAAACTACATCTTCACTTAGAAAGTCTTAACTTTTTCTATTTGGCTTACTACCAAATTATACCGTTCGCTATTTGGAGGTAGAATTGTTAAATACCGTTCAAGAATGCCAATCATTTTGTTTTTTTTTGCTGTAACACCGTAAATAATACTGAGATTGAGATAAGCAGATTCTAATTTTCTATCGAGTTCGATAGCCCTCAGCAAATCTTTTTCAGATTCATCCAGCTGACCAAATTCTAAATATATTTCTCCTCTTTCTGCAAGCATTTCTACATCTTTTGGATTTTGACTAAGATAAATAGTCATTTCCTCTAATGCTTCCTTTTTCTTTTCCTGTCGTTGAAGAACTTTCGTTAACTGTTTTCTGGCTTCAGTATGACTACCGTTATTCTTCAATGCCAACCGAAACATTTGTTCGCTTTTTAGAAGTTTGTTCTTTAGTGAAAGCATGACTCCTAACTTTCCGGCAAAATTTACTACCGCTTGTTTATTCTCTACTTGCTCTAATTGGTTCATGAGCACAGTATCAAAATACTCCGGTAAAGAATCTTGAATTGGACGATAGAACCAAAATGTTGGACCATTACGATGCTCACCCGGCTTGATAGTGTATAACAACGTAGAATTCGTTTTAAGTGAATCATAAAAACTGATAAACTTTTTATAACGTTGAGGGTCCAAAATATAACGGTCATAATCAAAACTGCTTCCAATAATCAAATCTAAATCTTTGTAGAATTGGAATTCATAAAACGGTTCGACTATATGTGGCAAAACCGGATGATATGGAATTTGTAACACAAATAATCCTTTTTCTTTTAATTCCATACCGAGTGGTACAGTTGCAATCGTTACCATTGGTTTTATGTTTTGTCTGAGCCATTCCTTTGCAATTGTTCTTGTATCAGGTAATGAATGTGTTAACTGATATTTCATCGAACCAATGGCAGGAGGAATTATGAACACTAATCCCAGCAAAGGAAGAACAATAAACTTGAAAAACAATGGAGATAATTTTTTCAAGTATCTTTCTTTGAATAACATCGTCAATTCAATGACACCGGAAGAACCAAAGAGGATAATGAACGGAAGCACCGGAAGTGCATATCGCTCCGCTCTCATTTCCCACGAGACCAAAACACCTAAGTAAATGAACGGAAACAATAATAAAAGTATGTTCTCCTTTTTCTTCATGTAGAAAATTTGAACGATGGAGAATAACACTGCAAGTGCAAGCGGAAGTCCTACGCTCGATGGAATAACATCCAGCAAATAATAGCTGACCGTGTTTTGATTTGGATCGACTCCCAAATGTCCCGCGGAAACATGAAATTGTTCAAACGAAAAACTATAGTAAAACTCATCAAAATGAGTAAGAATAAATGGATTTAACAAAACAAACACGACCCCAGACAATACAATGCCGGTAATGAGATTATAATTAGCTAAAAACAGTATTTTATTTTTTTGAGAAGTTGATTTCAATAGATGGGCAATCAAGAAAACAAGAAGAAGGAGTGCTCCATTATATTTTGAAGCGGCAGCCAAACCAATTGCAACACCTGATAAAACATACCATTTTTTCTTTGGCTCGGTGTATATTTTCATTATAAAGAACAAGGAAAGAACCGAAAAGAAAGTCAATGCACTGTCAACACTTATTACATGCGATTGCTTGATGTGAATAGGATTGACTGATAATAACACTGCTGCAAGAAATGCTGTTATTTCGTTCATGTACTTTTTTGCAATGATATAAACCAGGAAGATTGTCCCAACATCAAACACAACAGAGAGTAAACGTCCTACCAGGATAAATGAAGTGGGGTCGGTAAAGTACGTTTGCTGATATGCAGTGACATTCGGGTAAACACCGAACAAGTTGCCAACAAGATAATGTGCTGCCTGAATAATGAATTGAAGATAGAAAGTTAACGCGGGGTAATTGAAAAAGTGAGGATTAAAATCGAAGCTATTGCCTTCCCAGTTCCAGAACTTCCATGCTATATGAAATGGATATGCTTCCTCATAAATCTCTGGTAAACTCCAATGAATATTCCACAACCTCATAGAAAGAGCAAACGTAAGTATAACACTTATAGGAATTACATCTTTTTTAAACATGAGGAATATTTCTCAAATCAGAATGAAATAAAGATGATTGGAATTCATGCAATGACATAATGATTCAATCGTAAATCGTCAATTTAATGTATCGTCAATTAGAATGTGTAACTCAGGTGCAGTTCTTTCACCGGCACATTCCCGAACGGCGTCGGTTGCATTTTCAGATTTACTCTAGCCTCGAGTGCATTATTGTATCGCGTCGCAGTCCATGCCGCATCAAGCGCGCTGAGGACATGGTTGATTACCGCAATACTTATCATGGAAGTTGTAATATCATAATAATCGTTTGCCTGTGCGCGCATTTTGGAATAAATTCTGAACCGTGACTCATCTGCAGGATGAAAATCTGAAGGTTTCGTCGTGCCAATCGCGTACGTACCGCTCTCCGCATCATCCCATCCGGCATAGAACTGAACATACTTTCCAATCAACTCATAATATTGTTGCTGACCGTAATAAGGAAGTGTGTGTGTGAATCCGTTCGTAACTCCCTCTGCGACCTCACGCTCTATTGATTGTAATGTTTCCCAATTGATGTCCCCAAAAGGCGGCGCGTGACGATTCGGATCATTCGGGTCGTAATTGCTGTTGTACACATTCGGATTCCACGATGCAGTAGGATGTAAATTACCAATATTCTGTTCGATCCATTCTGCATAACGAACTGCGCTCCAATGTTGGTTTGCGTACGATTCAAACAACACCGTCTGGTCGTCTCCTTTTTTATCATAGAGATATGCAGTGACAAGCGTGCCGACTTCTATGCCGAAGAAGATTGCCCCTTTGAGATAATTCCCCGCGTACACTTCACCCGCGCCCGGCACAAGAAGCGACATCGCTCCTGCAAGCCACGGCGATTTCTTTCCGGAAGAAGTTATCGTCTCATCTGATTGAAATGCCGATGGAGTTGATGATTGAAAAGTATTTAACTCTCTCGCACTGAAAAAATCCACCTGCGGATTTCCGGTGAGATGAATATCCTTGGGTTCGCCTGCATTGGCAATGAATGAAAAAAGAAGAACGAACGATAACAACAATGAATACTTCATAAAAGCCTTTTGATTAATCAAACTCAAATTTCTCTGCTCCACCCAGCGTCCCCGCTGGGTGACGAATTCTAAAGGTTGAAGGTTCAGCGCGGACGCTGAACCGAGCGTGTTATTATTTTTCATTTAAAAATATTTTCCTATCAATCAAACTCAAACCCGAAAAGAACGCCGAAATGAAATTGCCATTCTTTTCCGTACGTGACTTTTGTTTGCGCATTGCGGAGTTCACGTTCAAATTCATCCAACCCATAGGTTGCATTGAAGAAGACCCGCGTCGGGAATGCGTAGTAAGAGAATGCTTCAAGCCGTAACTCGACCCCAACATCTTTCTTAAACTTCAATCCACCCGGACTCCCTTCCTTCCACACATTACCGACATCGCCATACACAGCAGCGTAAAGTTTATCAAAATAGATGTGAAGCAGACGAAAATCAATCTTTTCGGAAATTGGAAATCGGTACGTGAGATTTCCGATGACAAACTCGTTCCCGCCAAGAGAATAAAACGGATACCCTTTCATCCCGGCGAGTCCGCCGATGTAAAAATCAAAAAAATTATCCACCGGAGGACCGAAGATTGTTCCACCGCGCAAATGTGTAGAGAGCGTGTGTTTCCAACCGGGCAGATCGATGTACTCTTTCCAACTTGCTTCAAGTTTGTGAAACGAAGGTCTGTCATATTCCGGAAGCAGATAGCCATCCTGAATTTCATACTCACCCTCCGAGTTGAATTTGTTAAACTCGTAATCATACCGGAGCCGCACTTTTCTTCCGACCGGACGAATCTCCATCGTGCGTGACGGAGCGATTCCGTTGAATTCAAACTTTGCCGAGATATCGTTGCCGATGAAATACAAATCACTGCTCGCCTGTACTAAATACGGAACGTTGTTGCTGAGATGAATCAGGAACTGACCGATATTCGCTGTGTAACGGCTGTGAGCAAACCGTAATTCAAAATCAAGCGCCTCCGTAAACAATTTTTGTTTGAATGCAACATCGAACTCAATAAGGTTGTAGGAAATTTCCACAGGCAATGTATCAAGCGAGAGCCGCAGGTACGAATCAGTTTTGCGGGTGATGTTGTAAAACTCCAGCGACATTGCCGGTTCTAATCCAAGTTCATACAACACGGGAAGTTTTCCACGGAAATCAAAATTGAAAAATAAATCACGCTCGAACTTGCTGTTCGCCGCCGCGCCTGCAAAAAATCCGTAGCGCTCCAGCACATCATACGAGTACATGTACAACCCCGGCTTCAAAACTTCCAATCCCGTGTTTTTTGGGTTGTAGTTGTCCACTCTCAGGAACGGTATGAAGGATAAACTTGATGCAATATTTTTGTATTCCGTTGAAGTGTCCGTCGGGACTTTTGCATCATCATACGAGCGGAGCGACTTCCAATCGAACATTTCACTCTGTTTCGTATGTTCTTCTGAAGCAAGTTTCACCGGCTGTTCGTCTTGCTTGATATATTGGCCGGGATTTTCAAGCGCCTTCGGAGATTGCATCATCATGATTTTGTAACCGGTCGAAGTGTAGTTTGCAAATGCAATCTTTCCATCGCTGTTGAGCGAGGGCATGAACGTGCCTCCTAAAACGTTTGTACTTTGTACTTTGTACTTTGTACTTAGATTGTATTGATAAAGATTGAAGATTCCTGTTTCATCGGAAGCGAAAATGATTTGATTTCCATCTTGTGTGAATATTGCATTTCGCTCATCTGCTGAAGTTGCGAGGATGAACGTTACATCACCTCCACTTGCAGGAACCATAGCAATGTCCCGTCCATCTTTGATTGAGTAATCGAAAATAATCGTCTTTCCATCAGGCGACCACTTGGGATGATATACCTGCTCACCGTTCGAGTAGTTGGTGAGTTTTTGATAATTCTTTCCGTCTACATCCGAAGTTGCAAGATTCAGAGTACCATCTGAGCCGACAACGAATGCGAGTTTTGTTCCATCCGAAGAAACAGATACCGACGCCGCACGCCATCCATACGAAATGCGCGTTGCTTCTTCGCTTTCTAGTTCATACACATACACATCGGAAATGTTTGACCAATGTGGATTATCTCTGGAATTTTTGCTGTAATAAATTTTCTTTCCGTCCGACGACCATGCAACCTGCGAACGAACTCCCGCCTTGAGAAGTTTTTCCTCCTTCGTTGTCACATCATACTGATACAAACCGGATTGACCAAAGTAATCCGATTGCTTGTTGGAAACGTAGGCAATCTTTTTTCCGTCGGGAGAAAACGCCGGGTAGAAGTTTCCGAATCCCTCGAACGCAATCGTATCGAGGGGAGTAAGTGTTGCTTTGATGTTCTTCGTTCGATCGCGGTAATCGCGTTGGAGATATTCGCGCCATTCGTTATAGACTTCCTCACCATCTTTTCCGACAGCGCGTTTGATAGCACCGCCAATCGTTAGTTCTGTCAGCGAAGAAAGATTCCGGGAAATCTCCACAATTTTTTCCTGACCGTATCGTTCCGCGATATACCGGACAAACGCGAAGCCGGCATTGTATGACGATTCATTTCCCAAACTCGTTTTGCCAAATACCGCCATCTCATTCCACGAGAGCATATTGCTATCAAGCGCGTACATGCGGAGAATCATATCGCGGTGCGAGTCCCAGAAATCGTACGAGAGTTCATGGCGATTGTACTGCGCAACTCCTTCCGCAAACCAACTCGGAACAACGACGCCGGAAATCGGATACGAGACAACGACATTCGGAAAACCGTACAACACATCCGTTCTCCGTTCCGATTCGTAGCCGAGCCATTGGAAATAAATTCCAGGCACCCGTCGTCCGAATTTCATGGAAGTCTGAATCTGGATAATGTGGGTGAACTCGTGCGTGATGACGTTGCGAAGCCAGTTGTGCGTGCCGCGTAAATCGAAGTCGAGTGCGGGCGCCCAGATTTCTATTTTGTTGTCAAAGAAATATGCCGCGCCGTTCGAGTAATCATCATAATCCTTAATGATGAAACTGATCTTCTGGTCGGGTTTATAATTGTAGAGAGATGTTACGGGCCCAAATATCTCTTCTGCAATTTTAGAAACGACACGCGCTGTTCGTTCCGTCCCGTCGTGGTAGTGAACATAGAAATGTTCCGTCTCGATGGATTTCCATTCGAGTTCGGGATGGTAAAATTCTTCCTGAGCGAACACGAAACTCCCGCAAAGGATGAGGAGAAAAAGGAACAATCGTGTTAGTATGTTCATTGAACGGGTGTGCTTAGTCAAACAGTGTTTCGCCTTTCATATCTTCTTTAATATTCTGAAGTTCGATTTTCATGTCGGGAAATTTTTCCCTGATAACATTCCAAACTATTTCGTAACGGATGCCGAAATACCCGTGGGTGATTCTATCCCGGATTCCAGCCATTTCTTTCCATGGGATATGATTGTATTTCTTTTTTAACGCCGGTTCAATTGCCTTTGCTGCTTCACCTATCATGGCGATTTGCCATAAGACAGCGCTTCTGACCTGTTCGTTTCCCATAAATTCTTCAAACGAAATATTTTGTGTAAACTGCTCTACCGCAGTAATCGCCTCGAGAATATCTTGAACAAACAATGAAGATAATCGCTTCATAGATAGACAACTTCACCTAAAATAATTTCTTTTAATTCGGGTCGAATACCTTCTTTATCAATTAAATCTACTCTCTTCTCTAAAAGTTTTTCGAGATACAATTCAAGGTTGATGAACTCGAACAGGTCCGGAACTTTTGTATAATCAACCAGTACATCCACATCACTTCGTCTGTTCTGCTCGCCGCGTACAAACGAGCCGAATATTCCTATCTCTTTTATCTTGTATCGTTTGACAAGTTCTTCACGATGGTTTTTGATGATGCGCGCGTAATATTTGTATGTATGTAACGGTTTCTTCCCGTTTTTCTTTGCAGATGGTTTCATTCGATGGTAAAGGTTCGTTTCGTGATAAAATCTTTCTGTACGACGATGGAGTACGTACTGCTCTTCGTTCCTTTCTTCAGAAACAGGTCAATGTTTTTATCCACACGGAACGTACCTGCATAATGACGACTCTCATCATACATATCAAACTCCTCGCCGACCGGAAGCGCATCATATTCGATAATAAACTCACCTTTGTAATCTGAAGTTGCGGTGATTTTTCCTTCGATAAGTACCGGGAGAGTTTTCACAACGATGGCATCATATTGATATTTGATGAAATATTTACCGCTTGGAATCGTGTCTCCGATTGCATCAAAAAAAAATCGTGGTAACGGTCCGGGTGAAGGAATGCCGGTGAATAAATTTTTCAAATATCTTCCTTGAGCATCAAAGACGCTGACTTGTAATACTTTCGCCGTGTCAGTGATGATGAAGTTTATTGTGTCCATGAGCGTCGTTCGCGTTTTGGTATAATTGTAATACACTCTCACCGTAACATCATCCAAAGCAACACCGTTTTTACTTGTCACTTTGCCGTTAATCTGATAGCCGGAAATCGGAACAGGCGCGTTGAACGAATGATATTCGCGGCAGGATAGAAGCGTTGCGCACAATATTCCAAACAGAAACAGCCGCACACATTCACCTCACTTCACAACAGCGATTTTAATGATAGCAACTCCGCTCTTCGTCGCGCCGTTCGCTTCGATGTGTGCGAAATAAATTCCGCTCTCGATGTTGGAAACATCCCACTCGATTTCGTTGTCAAGTCCACCTATGCCTTGTGTGTTTAATGTTGTAACTAAGTCACCTGCCAAATCAAGAATCTTGATTTCGACACTTGCATTCTCGCTGAGGAAGTAACGGATATGAGTTTTAAAATTATGTTCTGCACCAACAGGGTTGGGCCAATTATACGCAAGCGATGTCGGAAGAAACTCGTTACTCCTCGGTCGGGGAGTAACTGCATCTTCAACTAAGCCGGTGTTTTGTGCGTCGTGCATGTATTGGGGCCAAGGATTATACCAACGCACTGACGGAGGAAAATATTCTGGCAAAAGACCTGTCTTCCAAGCATAAACATAGCCATCATCACCAGCTACTGCTAACCCAATTCTTCCTCCGAGTCCATCAGATATGGGAAACACCGCCGGTGTTGAACCGCCATTCTTCCCTGCTTGAAGTGGAAATCCATTTGCCATCTCACCGTTTCTGTCGTACGCAACGACAAGTCCTTCTTGTGTTACAGCAACGATATCAACGTCTCCATCTGCATCAATATCTGCCACGATGGGAGAAGTGAGAATTGTTTTGTTGGTTGAAACTGTAATCGGAAAATTATCTAACACCGCGCCCGCAGCATTAATTGCCCAAATCTTGTTTCCACTGAAGACAATGATGTCGCGTTGTCCGTCTGCGTTAATATCTGCAATTGCTGGGGAGTTGAGAATTTCTCCAGAAGTTTGAATTGGGAATCCACTGAGATTGTTCAACTCACCATTCAACAAATAAAGATAGCCACTAGAAGTAACAGAAGCCATACATTTTCCAATCGTAGAAGATATGGACCCAACTGCCAACGGTACTACTGTTCCTTCTGATAATTGATTTATCTTGAGAACTTGACCGCGTTTGATTAATCCAATCGTTCCTTGTTTTGATGCCGCAACATAAGTGTCTGATTTTTCCCAAACAGCTAAGCTTAATACATTTGAAGAATCATTTATAGAAAGTCTTACACTATCTACATTGTCTCCGTTTTTATTGAGTATGTACACTGTACCATTCGTTGTTCCGAAAGCAATTTCATTATCAGAAATAACCGGAGAAGTAAGCAAATATTTCCTGAGAATAATATCGTATAGTGGATCAACCACATTATCACTATTGCTGTCAGTAAACTGCCAAGCACGTATTGAAGATTCTATAATGCTATATCCTGTTTCAGGTGGCTCAACGGCTTCATCCCAAAGAACAGTTCCACCAATTACAAAATCAGGATAAGTATTTAAGTCTAAGTCTGCAGTTGCTATTTTACCATACGTGAACGTTGAACTCTTTCCCAAAAAACCACTGATGTAACCATTGGGTAATATCGAAGTTCCATTAAGTTGCCATCCGAATATATTTGATTCACCACATCCTGGGTCCCCGTCAAAACGTTTTGGTAAATCACAATCATCTGTCGTTATAACAATATCAGGAATGTTATCATTATTTACATCACTAACAGTAATTGATCGCCTACCAAATGAACGATTCACAAACTTTGGAAATAAATTTAGCATTTTGACTTGTGCATCCCCCACCTGTATCTTCACCGTCATTCTCGACTTGCGGGGAGAGAAATCTTTAATATAAATGTGACTATTCGCTCCTGCGTAACTGTTGCTATTCGGGAAAGTCGTCGGGGTAAAAAAGTTTTTCTTGTTTCTGACAGGCGCAGAGTTTCCCGCGTACCAGAAATCAAGAGCAGTTCCGTCTTCACTTCCCGCGCCGGGACTGAGAAACTCGTACGATTGTCCGATGTCCTGCGAGCCGTCCGCTTCTTCGAGGTCAACGCCGCGGTGTTCGGGATTTGCGTTCACCTCATTTTTAAACAAATTTGCTTCAATCACGTTTTCATCAATATGCCAGACAAGCGCGCCGCCGTTGAACCACTCGTTCGTTCTTGAGTTCACTCCGCCCGGCAGACTCCAATCAAATTCGTCCACATCAATGATAGTTCCGTACAGTGAGTCAATATCGTACGCGTTAAAGTTTGCCGTATCGCGGTACCATGTTCTTTGGTAGATGTTGCCGCCGAGTGAATATGTAATCGTTACACCGTTGCTATCCGCATCGCGGCTTCTGTTTTCGAGAAGAAAATATTCCTGAGCGCTGATGAG
>JACPVN010000541.1 GCA_016191715.1 Ignavibacteriota bacterium
TCTCCGATTGCGCAAGCACATCCTTCCCCTGCACAATTGCCGGAATAATCTCCTTCTGGATGGTTGTCGGTTCGACAATTCCATGCTTTTCCAACAACGATAACATCGGCTTGCTGATTTCTACTGAATCTATTTTCATTTATTTTTTTCTCTTTCTACTGTCGGCACAAACGGCGCCGTGCGTCCTTCCTTTGGTAAACCTATTATTTCCCTTGCATGATTTAAGGCATCATCAATATTTCCGAAAAGACTCTTCTCTCCGACCTCCCGTAACATTCCTGATTGTTCAAGGGCAAACAACGGCTGCGCATGAATATCGGCAATTAAAAAGACAATTCCTTGTTTTTTACACGTGTCATAAACTTTCTTCAATACATTCATTCCTGTTGAATCAATTGCAGGAACATTTCGCATTCGGATGATGCGGACTTTTGGCTTGTTCTCAAGAATCGCCATCGCTTCTTCAAACTTATATGCCGCTCCAAAGAAGAACGGTCCGTTGATTTCATACACTTCCACACATTCGGGAACGATTCGTTTTTCGAGAGCATTCGGGTCGTCCTTCTCTTCTTCATCATTAAATTCTCGTGTGACTACTCCTACGTTTGAAACCATCGCCATTCGTCGCATGAATAAAAATGCGGACAGTACTAAACCAACTTCAATCGCAACCGTCAGGTCAAAAATTACAGTCAATCCGAATGTTGTCAACAAAACAATGACATCACTTCTCGGACTTTTGAGCACCGATTTGAATGAACGCCACTCGCTCATGTTGTAGGAAACTACCACAAGCACAGCCGCGAGACTTGCAAGCGGAATCAACTTCGCCCACTGTCCGAAAAATAACATTATCAACAACAGGACAACTGCATGAACCATTCCCGCTACAGGAGTACGTCCACCGTTTTTAATATTTGTGGCTGTCCGAGCAATTGCGCCAGTTGCCGGAATTCCACCGAATAACGGCGTCACGATGTTGGCAATTCCTTGTGCAATCAATTCCATGTTCGAGCGATGTTTTCCTCCTATCATTCCGTCAGCAACTACCGCACTTAAAAGTGATTCGATTCCGGCAAGCAAAGCAATCGTTGTTGCCGGTTGAATCAGATTCTTCAATGTCGAAAATGATACTGATGGAATTTCTGGCGCGGGCAACATCGAAGGAATTTCTCCGAACCTGCTTTCAATCGTTTCTACCGGAAGTTGAAAAAGGTGAACTGCGACGGTAGAAAGAACAAGTGCAACTAACGAACCCGGAATTTTGTGAACGAACTTTTGCCAATACATAATGATGAGAACAGAACCAAGCGCAATTGCCAATGAATAATAATTGATGTTGGAAAAATTCTGAACAAAGGTAATCCACTTTTCGATGAAGTCTGCCGGAACCGGTCCCATTTGTAAACCGAAAAAATCTTTCATTTGAGATGAAAAGATAATTAATGCTATTCCACTCGTGAACCCAACCACAACAGGGTGCGGTATAAACTTTATCGCTGAACCAAACTTTGCAATTCCCATAATGACGAGAATCATGCCTGCCATGATTGAAGCAATAATGAGTCCGTTCACTCCATACGACTGAACGATTCCATAAACAATCACCACGAACGCTCCTGTTGGACCACCGATTTGCACACGACTTCCTCCCAAAAAAGAAATAAGAAAACCTGCAACGATTGCGGTGAACAATCCCTTCTCAGGAGATACTCCTGAAGCAATGGCGAAGGCAATCGCTAACGGCAAGGCAACGATTCCGACAATTACTCCCGCAGTTACATCGGAAGTAAATTGTTGAATTGAATAATTTTTTAGTGTAGTTAAGAGTTTTGGTTTGAACATTCCTATTATTGCGTATAATGCAAGTGCTGATGAAACAAGCAACGAACTTGAAAAACAATCTCTTTTAAGATACTGATTTCTTTTTTGAAATTTAGTATGGAATCTTTGGTTCTTCTACAACAAATCCTATTCGTCGTTTTGGAGGAAACGGTGGAGCCATTAGATGTTTTATCGCCTGAAAAAAAATAATTTGAAATTGGGTATCATATTTCTTTTCTATTTCCTCTCATTTTCGTGCGAGGTCTTTATGAGTACGTAGTATTTCCCGCAACCGCACAAACGCACTCATGATTTCAACATTCACTAAGATTGCTCTCTCACTGTTGAGGACTGAGGAAAGCATAGCAACTCCCTGTTCCGTGAAAACATATGGAAAGTATTTCTTATATGTGCACGACCAATTTTAAGGTCGCAAATTGCGACCTTAAAGATTCATACTCATCCCTCGTACGTTGAAACATAAAATCTTCCGGAAACCGCTTTAGGTTTCGTCTTACTTGTTCATTGAGGCGCTTCGTCGGAACTCCATATAACTCAGCAAGGTACGAATCAAGCATGACTTTCTGACCACGAATCAATAAGATTCTCCGCTCATAAATTTCGGGAAGTATAACTTCTGGTTTTGTTGATGATAAATTTTCCATTGACAGACTCACGATTTCATTTTATAACTCTTTCAATCACTCCACCCCCCAACAATCGTTCCCCATCATACAGCACAACAGATTGCCCGGGAGTAATTGCTCTCTTCGGTTCATGAAACACAACCCGAATTTTTCCATCCGTTTCGGGAAGAATCGTTGCAGGAGTTACGGTATCCTTGTAGCGTACAGAGGCTTCCACCCGTTTTGGTTCTGTCAAATCTTCAATCGAAATGAAGTTCACATCTTTTGCAATCAGTTCGGAGCGGAGTAAATCGTCCTTACGCCCAATGGTAATTGTGTTTGATTGTGCATCAATATCCGTCACAAACACACGTTCACCGAACGCGCCAAGTCCGCTTCGCTGTCCAATCGTGTAATAAGGAAATCCCCGATGTTTGCCAACTTCTTTTCCATCGAACATAATTGAGCCGCCATCAACTTGTGAATCAATATCAGGAACTCTCTCTTTAATAAAACGCCGGTAATTATTATCCGCCACAAAACAGATTTCAAAACTCTCATCTTTGTTAGCAGTTTTCAATCCGTACTTTGTTGCAAGTTGACGCACTTCTGGTTTTGTCAATTCACCGATGGGAAATATCGTTTTACTGAGCGCTTCCTGTTTCAATCCCCAAAGAGCGTATGTCTGGTCTTTATTTGAATCAATCGGGCGCGAAATGTTGTATCGCTTTGTTTCTTCATCAAACCAAA
>JACPVN010000573.1 GCA_016191715.1 Ignavibacteriota bacterium
CCGCGGCGCGAAGTCGGTAAAAGATATGGGAAACGAATTGCTGAAAAAATATCACCAGCAGATAGCGCTAGACAGAAAGAAAATTGAAGATGAAGCAACACAACTGATTGAAGTCGAACGACGACGATTGCAGGATGAGTTTACCGCGAAGGCGGCAAAGCAAAATGAGAATGTCCGGACGGTTCGCTCTGAAGTTCGGCGTGAGATGGAAAACAATTTCATCAGGTTACTTGAACTTATCTCGAAACAGTACGAACGGAAAATGGAATTGCTCGATATTCATGTTCCTGATACCAAGACCGATGCGCTCTCACACTACAAGAAAAAGATGCGAACGTATTATGCCGGCGGTCAGCCGACAAAAGACGAAGCAAAAAAACTGATGGAACTGAAAGAACTTCTTGAGTTGACATTCGACGAGCATCTGGCGGTTGAATCGGACGTACGTGAAGAATTGTACATGTTCAACCTCCGAAAACAGATTTTGGTAGGAGAAATTACTCTGAACACCTACACAAAAATTGATGAGTTGCGGCAAAGGTTTAACATCAATTCCGAGCAGGCAGGTCGGGCAGAGTCGCTTATCTTTTCTCGTGTGAAAAAATTCAACATCAAAGGGAGAATTCTTCTTGTTGACGCGGAAGCGGCGCATAACGAAATGATGGAAACAGGATTGAGCGAGAAAAGCTATGAAGTACTGCCAGCGACAAATATTCAAACAGCTATGGAAATGCTCAACAATGAATTCATTGACATCATTGTGAGCGATGTGCGATTCCCCGAAGGTCAATTCGATGGTTTTAAATTTTTCAGCGCAGTGCAAGAACAATTTACCTTACGCCGGATCCCGTTTATTCTTATCAGCAGTAATCAGGATACGATGCTCTATCGTTGCGCGGCGCAACTCGGCGTGGATGATATTCTCTTCAAACCGTTGGATGTTGAATTACTGAACAGCGTGATTGAAGGGAAGATGAAACGGTATCGCGAACTTGCTCAGGTTTGAGCGAAACATTTCGCACAAAAGATTTTCAAGTAATATCATGACACAATTTCTTCAAGTCGGGAGACTTGTAACGGGAAATTTATCGGGAGACATTCAGACTGATACAATCATAAAAATAGAAAATAACCGCATCGCGGATATTCTTCCTGCCCAGAATTTCCAATCGTCAGAAAATGCTGAACATATAGATGCAAGAATCTTTGTTGCCATTCCCGGTTTTATTCAAACGCACGTTCATCTTTGTCAAACACTCTTTCGAGGTTTGGCAGATGATTTGGAATTGCTCGACTGGTTGCAACAACGCATCATGCCGTTTGAAGCGGCGCATAACGAACACTCAATGTTTAGTTCTGCAATGCTCGGAATTGCAGAACTGATTCGCTCGGGAACGACAACAATTCTCGATATGGGAAGTGTTTACCATCAGGAGGAAATTATTCGGGCAGTCGGTGAGACCGGATTCCGTGCATTCGTCGGCAAAGCGATGATGGATGTAAATGGCGTGTATCCGAAATTGAAAGAGCCGACAAACGAATCTTTGAAATCAACACGTCAACTTGCAGAGCGATGGCACAACTCATACAACGAACGGGTGAAGTATGCCGTAGCGCCTCGGTTCGTTCTTTCCTGTTCTGATAGTTTGATGAAAGAAGCGAACGAGATGCTGAATAATTTTGATGGAATGTTATTCCACACGCACGCCTCAGAAAACAAGAATGAAGTGAAAGCAGTGAGAGAGCGATGCAATATGGAAAATGTTGAGTTCCTTCATCATCTTGGGGTACTTTCGGAGAAAGCGTGTCTTGCTCATTGTATCCATTTGACTGAAAGCGAAGTAGGAATTTTAAAGAACACAAGAACAAATGTTGCTCATTGTCCTTCCTCCAATCTGAAACTTGGTTCCGGAATTGCAAACGTTCCATATCTTCAATCAAACAACATTAACGTTTCCATCGGTGCGGACGGCGCTCCTTGCAATAACAATCTCAACATGTTTCAGGAAATGCGGCTTGCATCGCTACTTCAAAAACCAATTCATGGACCGACTGCAATGCCTGCACGATCAGTTTTCCAAATGGCAACAATGAACGGCGCAAAAGCGCTTGGACTTGAATGGGAAATCGGAAGTATCGAAGTCGGAAAGAAGGCGGATATTGTCTTGCTTGATTTGAACAACGTGTGGAATTCAACTCTGCCGGAACGGGATTTATATTCAACGATTGTCTATTCGGCAACTCCTGAAAATGTTGACTCGGTGATGATTGACGGAGAGTGGGTGTACAGGAAAAAAGAATTTGTAAAGATGGACCAAGAGCGTCTTGTTTTTGATGCACGAAAAGAATTATCTACATTGTTGGAAAGAACAGAACTCTAAAGGAATAATTGTATGCCTGATAATAATGGACGATTGATTGAACTTGTCGCTGAGTTAGTTATTGAAAACCGCAAGACGAACGAGCAACTAAAAATGATGGACGACCATCTTGGAACAATGAATGGGAAACTCGGAAGCATGGATGTCCGGCTTGAGCGCCTCGAAAAGCAACAAGCAAAAACGAATGTACTGATGTTGCAAGTGACTAGAGACCTGGTGAAAATTGCGGAACTGCTTGACGAGCGAGTCGTGCATTGGGGAGACAAAATTCACATACAAGGGAAACAAAGTGTAACAGGTGTAGTTTCAAAAGAGGCGTGACTGCCTTTATGATTTCTTCTGTTACATTTTTTCATAATGGAAAACTAAAAACAATTGATTTTAGTTCGTCATCTCGTGTTACTCCAACTACGACTGTTTTAAATTGGCTTCGAAGTCTTCCTGATTTCAAAGGAACGAAAGAAGGTTGCGCTGAAGGCGATTGCGGAGCGTGTACAGTAGTTCTGGGTGAACTTTCAAATGATGGAACTCTTCGCTACAAGTCTGTTGATTCCTGTCTCGTCTTTCTTCCGATGCTTCACGGCAAACAGTTGCTCACCGTTGAGAGTTTGAAAAATGAAGCGGGTGAGTTGCATCCTGTTCAGCAGGCAATGGTTGATGAACATGGAAGTCAGTGCGGTTACTGCACACCGGGATTTGTCATGTCGCTTTTTTCGCTCTATAAAAATCAAGAGCATCCGACGAAAGAACAGATTGAAGATTCACTTACCGGAAATCTCTGTCGCTGTACCGGCTACCGACCGATTGTGCAAGCCGCGGCAACAGCATGTATTCACCGCAATCAAGATGAATTTGCATATCACACATCGCACATCGCACATCAGTTAGAAAACATTTCCAAAACTTCAATTCACATTCAAACTCCCCTACAAACATACATAAAGCCCGCAAGTCTCGGTGAGGCAATCACGCTTAAGCATCAGCATCCTGACGCGATAGTAATTTCCGGCGCGACGGATATTGCTTTACGCGTTACAAAGAGACATGAGTTACTGAAAGAAATTATTGATGTATCGGACGTACCGGAATTAAAGGAATACTCAGAGAATGAATTGTCGGTGAGCATTGGCGCTGGTTTGAGTTTGAATGATATTATGCAAAATACAAAATTGCAATTTCCGGCATTGTTTGAAATTCTTTCCGTGTTTGGTTCACAGCAAATCAGGAATCTTGCAACGCTTGGCGGAAATCTCGGAACTGCATCTCCCATTAGTGATATGCTTCCTGTTTTGATGGCGTACAATGCAAACATTGTGCTTGAAGGAATCAACGGACGAAGAGAAATTTCGTTAGATAATTTTATTACAGGATACAGACAAACCGTACGAAAGCCCGACGAACTTATTACAGCAGTCATCATTCCGAAAATAATGAACGGTGCAGTGGTAAAATCATATAAAATCTCAAAAAGGAGAGACTTGGATATTTCCACCGTCAGCGCGGGTTTCCGGCTTGAGTTGAATGGAAACAACGAAGTTACATCAATCAAGTTAGTGTATGGCGGAATGGCTGAACGAACCAAACGTTCTGAAACTGTTGAGAAGTTTTTGCTTGGCAAGATTTGGAACAGAGAAACAGTTGAGCAAGCAATGTCGTTTATTGATAAAGAGTTCACTCCGATTTCTGATGCACGAGCAAGTGCAGAGTATAGACGTGCGGTTGCGAAGAATTTGTTGATGAAGTTTTGGTCGAAAACTCTCTACGAGACCGTAGGTCGACTCGTCGAGAGTAAAACAAATGAAGATAGTGAACGACAATGAAAAAATCAAAAAAATATACGCAGACACTTCAGTTTACGGTGGTGTAAAAGACACTGAGTTTAGTATTCCAAGTAGTGAATTTTTTGTTCAAGTTAAGCACGGACTCGTTGACCTTCATACATCCGCAGTAGTACGGGAAGAAATCCTATCAGCGCCAGAATCTATACGTAGAACCTTTGACGAAATGCTTGAGTACGCTGATGTTTTGGAAGTAACCGCTGAAGCGCTTCAACTTCAACGAGATATCTTGAAGCAAAAATAGTAACACCAAAGTGGTCGAACGATGCGCTTCACGTTGCCTTAGCTTCAGTTGGAGAGTGTGACATCATCGTAAGTTGGAATTTTAGGCACATCGTTCATTATGATAAAATTCCTTTGTATAATGCAATAAACATTTTACATGGATATAAACCTATAGCAATATTTTCTCCATTAGAAGTCATCCACTATGAAAAATAATAAAACATTCGATTGTGTAGAGATGAAACACGAGGGTGCAAAAAGAATTCTTTTTGAAACCCAAAAAATGACTATTTCAGAACAATTAGAATATTGGAAAAAGAAAACAACCAATTGAGAAACAGAAAGTCAAGTATGAGACAATTAGAAAAAATCTAATTTGAAACAAAGGGGTAGTTGATGAATCTATGGTCGCTGACTTTCTACAAGACCGTAGGTCAACTCGTCGAGAGCGAAACAACAGATAACCGAAAGAAACCAAGTCATGCTCAAGCCAACTGAAATAAACGACCGAAAGTGTTTTAAAAAATATCACCAGCAGATTGGATGTAAAATTCAATCTATATGGGAAAACACCCTGCTTTCAAACGGAACACTCCTGCTGGATTATCATAATGCTGCATCCGCTGTGTATTCTTCTAACATCGAAGGTAATTCGTTAGACCTCAATTCGTTTATGAATATTCGTCAAATGAAAAACAAGATGACAAGAGAATCAAAGGAAGTC
>JACPVN010000574.1 GCA_016191715.1 Ignavibacteriota bacterium
CGAGGTACTTGCCAAAGTTGTCCCACAGGTCGTCTTTCAATACATAGCCGGACGCACCGTGGTCTAATGCTTTCTGAATATATTGATCATCAGCATAATTGGTCATCATGATGACCAATGTTTCAGGGTGTAGTTTTCTGATGCGTTGTAAAACTTCAAGTCCGTTCATTCCTTCCATGCGGATATCAAGCAAGACAATGTTCGGCGGGGTAGTTGTCTTCGATAGTTGTTGAAGAGCATCTTCTCCCGACGCAAATGTTGTTGTGCAGGATATTCCCTCTATAGCGTTAAGCATAAGCTGAGCTTCATCGCGAATGTGTGGCTCATCTTCGACAATCCACATGGAACGGCATGCCTTCGGCACAGACTGTGTGTGTTGTCGTTCATCCTGTTGAGTGGTTTCTGCTGCATTGTTTTGTTCAAATATTTCTTTTCTCATCTTGCAACCCTTTCAAAAATATTGATTGATTGATGTTACGCAGGAATGTATTATTCGATACGAAAGCTCGAAATCCGAAGCACTAAATCCTAAACAAATCCGAAACTCTAATGATCAAAACGCCACAAATAGTCCAATTTACTATGATTTCGAAATTCGTGCTTAGGATTTGTTTAGAGTTTCGATATTAGGATTTCGGATTTCTAAGAATGAATCACACGCTTGCGTAACATCAGTGATCGAATAATTTAATGAATGAATGAGAGTAGTGTGTGTGTGTGCGCGCTACCTAACGCACAGTACTCCACTTACTTCGTGGCAGTAAGTGTAATGAAATTACTTGGAAGGTGCAAAAAATAATCGTGATAAGACATTTCACAGAGAATGTTCAGTGAACATCTGATTCATCTGTGTCATCAGCGTTCTATTGTCATTACGTGACAGGCGCAAGCGCTTCAACCGGAAACACCTCCGACTGCTTCACATAAAACTCAATCGCTTTCATCGCCGCCTTCGCTCCACCAAATTCTTTCCTGAACGGATACTCGATAATGTTCGCTTCCGTGTGTGGCTTCATCAAACTTGAATCGAGAATCAACACTGTTGACTTGGTGAGTCGGTCGAGCAAATGCTTTTCATGCAACTCATTCATTCCATCTTCCGAGACAACAATGACTGCATCCGGCGTTTCAATTCCTGTATAGAAAATTTCGTTCGGTGAGATAATAACTTCCGAAAGTGAAAACCCCGAACCCTGAGTTACCGGATTATCATTCTTCTGTGTGCAGTGCAGGTTGCTTACCACAGCGGCTTCGCACAATTTCTTCGCGGCGGATTGCACTCGTTCTCCCGCGCTTCCGGCGATGACAATTCCAACTTGTTGTTTAAGCGTACTTTGATATTGCGGAATAATCCCATCATCTCCCTTCTCTGAAGCGTATGCTTGGTCCCGCGGGTTCTTGTCAGCATAGAGAACGCCGAACTCGGCGCGGGAAGTTGCGCTCGAAAGAATTCCGAATTCCTGTCCCTGTTCTTCAATGACGTTGCGGATTTCATTTCCCGTCAATTCATTTTTGCCGGTTGCATGTTCGGTGCAGAGTTCAACTATTTCGACCATCGCAAAACCGGGGTGCTGAATCGCTTCAGCGATAACTTCTCCCAAATCTTTGTCGGTGGCAAGTTTCCGTGCGACGTACTCTGCTCTCGCATCCATCATGACGCGGCACATATCAATCGGCGGAATGATATTTCCGTCCGGCGTAGTCGGTGTGATAAACTCCAACGGAGAAAATGCGGAGTGTTGTCCGCCTGTCATTCCGAACAAGAAATTATTACAGAGCAGAACCGTCACATCTGCATTCAACAACGCGGCATTAACGAGATGGAGCAAACCAATCATCGCTCCGCCATCTCCAATCAGTACAATCGTTTTCAGTTTTGAATCAGACAAAACCGAATCGGCAAGTTCGATGCCTGTTGCAAACGCAGTCGAGCGTCCGTGTGTTGTGTGAACGGTGTGAGGAGTTTCAAACATCGCATCCGCCAAACCGATACAACCGATATCCGTTACCAAATTCACTTTCGATGGAGGAATCTGAAGTTTCGTCAGGGCATCGTTTAATTTCCTCAGAACATGTGAGTGTCCGCATCCTTTGCAAAACGGCATTGCACAATTTTCAACCATGAACGTTGCAGGAGTTGTCATCGTTGTGGTCATAGAACCTCCTTGAGAATTTCTTGCGGAGTAATCATCGAACCAATCTTGTTGATTCCGACAACTTCCTGAGTTTTCATCAAATGCGAAATTACGCTCCGATATTGTCCCGAAAGATTTTCTTCTGCAATCACAACTCGCTTTACCTGCCCAAGTGAATTAAGAATCTGTTTTTCAGGAACCGGAAACAACGTCAGCAAATGTAAGCCGGAAACTTTCCTTCCCTGCTTGCGAGCGATGTGGATTGCTTCTTCCATCGCCCGTGCAGTAATCCCATAACTGATGAGAAGCGTATTTGCTTCCGGTTCAACATCGCGTTTTACAATTGCAAGCCCGTCTTTTCTTCGTTTGATTTTTTCTTCGAGATGATGAAGCACTTCGAGCGTTTCTGCATCGTTCTTTTTCAACTCACCCGATTTATTATGTGCGGAACCGGTTGCCGTTACTTTTAACATTCCACCGACAGGCGCGAACTTTGGAATGTCGCTCAGTCGCGAAAATTCATACGTCTTTGCTTTGTCTCTCCCGTTCGTCGGCTTTTGGAGATGGGAAATTCTCTCTGCGGCATGGAGCAATTGAAGTTGTTCGTAGTTCACACTTTCAGTCGTCATTCCGACTTCTTTATCGGTGAGAATCACCACCGGAGTGCGAAGAAGTTCTGCCCACGAAAACGCAAGTACAGTCAACTCATAACATTCGAGCGGGGTGCTTGGACACAAGACCGGAATTGTATAACCGCCGCTTGTACAAAATTCAGTCAACAACACATCGCCTTGCGCACCCTGCGTTGCACCTCCGGTGCTTGGTCCGAGTCGTTGCACCATTGCAATCACGAGCGGCGTTTCGGTCATCAACGCGTACTGCACTGTTTCAATCATCAACGCCCAGCCGGGACCTGAGGTTGCGGTCATCGCCTTGTAGCCGCGGAGCGAGGCGCCAACACAATATGCAAGCGCGGAAATTTCATCCGGCGAACTGATGGCGAGGTCGCCTTTCCGTTGCAAAAGTTCTATCATACTTTTATAAATTCCCGAAGCGGGAGTGATTGGGTATCCTGCAAAAAAACGGCATCCCGCTTTCACCGCACCTTCAGCAATCATCTGATTTCCGGTGCGGAGTTTAATTGAAGTTTGTGTGTGATTCATGAACCTACTCTTAAAAATTTAATAGACTCTTTCATGGAGAGCATTGTTTGAATCGAACCTTAAGGTACCTTCATTCACGTTGTAGGTTCGCTTCATACCTGATTAATCTGCTATGGAAGCGCTGAGTTCACGAAGATCCTCTACTTCATGAAGAAGCGTGTTGAGTTTTGAAATCCGCTCGTCGTGCTGAAACGAAAATGAGGACAACAGTTCATGTGCATCCGGTCCAACCTCCTGAACTGCTTCCTGATAAAATATTTTCATCTGCTTCTCGCGTTCTATCGCGCCGCCGATGATGTCGTCCACTGAATGAGTATGGAGTTGCTTCTTCATGTTGTTTGATTGTATGTCAGCAATTTTGTCAACTATCATGCCAGAGCGAACCGATAAAAAAGCCATTCCGTTTGCGGAATGGCTTTGAATAGTACTTGATTGATTTCTGTTTCTCACTCATGAAAGCCGCATTGCAATGCGATTTCAGAGTTGAGAAAGTATGGAGCGCGAAATCCCCTACGGGTCTTTGACATTTCGCCCATGCTCAATATAAATCTCGACCTACAAACAAGTCATCGGAAGTTTCGTTGTCCTCCAAACCCCGTTGTCAAATCAATCTTTCCGTTAATATGTTTTGATTTGTTGACAATCTTTCCGGTGTTATCGGTAACATCTCCATGACACGAAACGCACGCGACTACAGAAGCGCCGAGATGTCCTTGAGGCGGAAGCCCGTGACAGGTTCCGCAAGCTACTTCCGATGATGTTCCTATCCAGAGCGGTAACGAGTTCAATCCCACCATCACCGAATCTGTATAGGCAAACTTCAAATTTGATGGCGCAGAATCTTTCCTCAACTTCCAGTTCCCGTGGCAGAATGTGTTACTGCATTTGTTGTTTGTGAAACTGTATGTTGGATTGGGAACGAGTGTTCCATCGCCACTCACTAAACCTGCAAGCGAATCATGGAACATTACTTCAACCGGAAGCGGAGAGTCAATATGTCCGGTCATATATAAATCCTCAGGTACATGATGACACTCCTGAC
>JACPVN010000575.1 GCA_016191715.1 Ignavibacteriota bacterium
AACCGTGCGAGTAACAGTATCACCTACTCGCCTGTACGTTTTGGTTTCGACAAATTTCAGTAACTTTTGTTGAAACGTCAAATCAATGTGTCCGATTTCATCGAGGAAAAGTGTTCCTCCTTGTGCAACTTCTACGAGTCCTTCTTTATTCGTATCAGCGCCGGTAAATGAACCTTTCAGATGTCCGAATAATTCTGATTCGATTAACGTCCCATGAATGACTCCACAATCAACAACTACAAACGGTTGGTCTTTCCTTCGACTCTGAGAATGAATATAATTAGCAAGAACTTCTTTCCCTGTTCCGGATTCACCTTCTATATGAATAAGGTAATCGTCGGTTGCGAAACGTTTTGCTTTTTCAAGCAATGCAAGCCAGAGCTCGCTGTTCCCCACCACCGCGTCTACCGGAAACGTACGGTCGAGAATCCGTTGCATCAAAAATGAGGACGTACGGAGAGATTTCTGACGGAGAGTTTTATCGAGAACAATTTCTAGTTCATCGAACGACACAGGTTTTGTCAAATAATCAGAGGCGCCGAATTTCATTGCTGAAACAGCAATTCGTAAATCCGACACACCGGTAAGCATGATGACTTCTGTTGAAGGCGAATGTTCTTTGATATGTTGTAACACTTCTAAGCCATCAACACGAGGCATCTGAACATCAAGAAGAACGACATCGAATAAATTACTGTTCACTAAGTTAATCGCTTCGATACCATCAGACGCAACTGATATACGGTATCCCATATGTCGGACACCTTCTCCAGTCAGTGTTCGGATATCGTTCTCGTCATCTACAATTAATATATGATGTAAATTTCTTTGTATAGTCATACTTTACCACCTAAATATGATGAATGATAATAAATTACTGAAGTTACTCAACGTCGAAAAAACCATCTGTACAATAACCCCATCCTTTGGCGAAGCCATCTTCCAAAGGAATCACTTTGTGACCTTAGGGACAGGATGGGAAAACAAACGCTCAAGAGAACTTGGGCTTCAGTCCTGAGTTCAGTGGCTAAAGCCACTTTGGACTTGGAGAATTCTTTTTCCCCACGATAAATCGCGGGGTTAATACATAGATTTTTCATTCTGCGTAACTTCAGAAAATTATTTTTTGTTATCTAATATGTCGCGAATGCGAGTTAGTATTTCAATAAGGTCGTACGGCTTTTGAACAAAATCATCCGCACCTGCCGATATCATTTGCGAGCGAACTTTTGAATCGAGATATCCGCTTGCAAGGATGACTTTCACATTCGGTTTGATGGACTTCATCATTCGAAACGCTTCATATCCACCGAGTTTTGGTAATCCCATATCTGTAAGTACCAAATCAATTTCATGTTTATGGTCAGAAAATATTTTCACCGCTTCTTCACCATCATATGCTTTGAAAATACGATAGCCATTGCTTTCTAATATTCCCACCATTAAATCAAGAAGTGATTCTTCATCTTCAACTAAAAGTAGTGTTTCATTCCCACCGTCAACTTCACGAGCAGTGAGAAGTTCTTTTATATCTGCTTGTTCTGATTGATTCGGAATGGGTAAAAAGATATTAAACTTTGTTCCTTTATGTAATTTTGTCTCAACCGTCAGAAATCCTTTATGGTTTTCAATAACGCCGGAGACTACTGATAATCCTAAACCGGTTCCTCTTCCCGATTCTTTTGTCGTAAAAAAGGGCTCAAACATTTTTTCTTTTGTGCTTTCATCCATACCTGTTCCTGTATCATGAACACTGAGTTGCAGGTATTGGACTTCTGATGCATCAGGAAATTGGGTTTGAAGTAGTTGTGGCTCAACTATTTCCGAAGAAATAGTAAGCGTTCCTCCATCAGGCATAGCATCACGTGCATTCAAACTCAAATTTAATAACACTTGAAACAGTTGATTACTATCGGCATTAATGGAGACAGAATCATGGTTGATTTTTGTTTTTATAGTAATTGTTTTCGGGAATGCTTCGTGAAGGAGTTTTGAAAGTTCCTCAATAAGCGGGTCAATTGTTAGCAAACTGAAAACCGTATCGGTTTTCTTTGCAAGGGTAAGAAGTTGCTGAACAATTCTCGCTCCTCGTCGAACTGTCTTCTCGATAATTTCAACCGAGTGAAGGACTTGTTCTGAGGGCTCTTTCATCAATTTCAATGAACCGGTGTATGCGTTAATAATTGCAAGAATATTATTAAAGTCGTGTGCCACTCCGCCAGCAAGGATTCCGATACTTTCCATCTTTTGTATGTACCGGATTTCCTCTTCCATTTTCTTTCGTTCAGTAATATCTCGAGCAATACCAAGAACGCCAACAACCTTGCTATTCTGTATTTGTGGCGTTGAAGTAATTTCACCGAAAAAGTATTCACCGTTTTTTGTTTTCACACGAAGTTCATACGCCGGAGGTTGCTTTGCGTTCATTGTTTCCTGGAATAACCTGTTGGCTAACGGAATATCATCCTGATGCAAAATGGTGGTGAATGATTTACCAATCCACTCTGCACATTTCCACCCTGTAATTTTCTCAAATGCGGGATTGAGTGAGGTAAATATCCCTTGTAGTGAGACTGTAAAAATGGCATCAGTCGCGCTTTCAAACAAACTTCGAAATCGCTCTTCAGAATTTTGCAACGATTCGACTGCAATTTTTCTCTCCGTAACATCACGATAATTTGCAACAACTGCCTGAATATTCGGGTCGAACAGAAAATTCTTCCCGACCGCTTCAATCCACTTCCAATCTCCGTTACTATGTCGTACTCGAAACGTTGTTGAAGATGTCTGTTGCGGTTGTGTCACGAGTTGTTGAAATATCTTCATCAACGCTTTCGCATCCTCAGGATGAATTTTTTCAAAAATAGATCTACCTATACGGGTTTCTGCCGGAAAACCTAATACTTGTAGTACTGCCGGACTTTCATATAGAATGGTTCCTTGTCCATCAAGCATAACGACGACATCGGAACTGTTTTCAATCAGCGTTCGAAACCGCTTCTCATTCGCTCTTAATAAATCTTCTGTTTGTTTCTGTTCAATTGCTTTAGCAACCTGAGTCGAAACAAACTCAAGCATTTGTTGTTCGCTCTCTCCATATACTTTCGAATCTGAATAATGCTGGACAGTCATAACACCGATAGTTTGCTTACCAATCGTCAGTGGAACCCCGAGCCAAATGGGGGACATCGAACCGATGCTTTCTATTTCCCCTCTTCGTTGTAAATCCTCATGAATCTCG
>JACPVN010000576.1 GCA_016191715.1 Ignavibacteriota bacterium
ACTATAGGAAATTGTATGAAGAAGTTGCGGATTAGTTTTTGATGTAGAGTTGATGATTTGAATTCCTACTCCATAAATTGCCGCACCATAAATCGTATCATTCCGGACGAAGCAATCATGAATATAATTTCCGGCAAATTCACCTTTATACAGCGGATTGATTGGGTCGGCAAGACTGAAGATAAGAATTCCCCCCGGTGACCAGTTTGCACAACCGTTCAGATACATATACCCGTCTTTAATATGTAATGTATGTCCGCGATTGATATTTTTTGAACCTTGTGAGTAGGTAAAACTTTTCACCAGATGAACTGAATCGGGTAAGTACGAAAGATCCATAATCTGAACGCCGCCGCCGCCTTCACTGACATTGTAAGCGTAGTTCTCGTGGACTTGCAATTCTCTCCAACTTGAACAGACTCCCGGAATAAAATCCCTCTCCACCATATTATTTACGTCAGTTATTTCGACGAACGAAGTACCGCAGTAACTTCCTACAATTGCGTACTCGCGACCGGTAGTGGTATCAGTCCATCCCCAACATCCGGAGATATACGAACCGCCTTGTGGTGGAATAAAATGTCCGAGATAACGAACTGCCCCTGTTGCTTGTGCAACGGATTGTGAATTTGAACAAAACAGAACGAGTAATAAGAAAACGATATAGAGTTTTGGTGATTTCATTGAATTCCCTGTGTTTAAATAATGTGAATGATACCTATCGTAAAATAATCAATTTCTTTCTTTGAACCTCATGGTTTCCGTCACGTGTATTTACTTCGAGTTGATAAAAGTACATACCGCTGGCGATTCCTTGAGCATCCCACTGAACGGTGTATTCCCCTCCCGGTTTTTCTTCATTAACCAATGTTGCCATTTCACGCCCAAGCACATCGAAAATTTTCAAAGTTACCAATCCGAACTTGGCAATCCGAAATCTGAAATTTGTTATTGGGTTGAACGGATTAGGGTAGTTTTGTTTGAGTGAAATATCGCTTGGGAAATAAATTGATTCCGTCTCAACTCCGACAGTTGAGCCGACAGAAATATCATCAATGTACCAACCGTCGTTCTGTTTGATTCCATCTGTCCACAAAAAAAATCGGAGATAAACCGTATCGCCCGCAAATTGCGATAGACTCACCGTTTGTGGGAACCAATCACCGCTATCTGCTGAACTATCTTTCCATTCCGGATGAAAATATGAATTTGTTGCAGAGAGCGTTGTAAAATTTTTATTGTCCGTTGAACCTTCCACAAAACCGAAATCTCCCAAACTAATTAATCCAATCTGATTGAATATCAACACATGATGCGTACTAACGTTGAGAGGCGGAAGGAGAAAGTATGTTTTAGAATTTGGCGGATAAAAACTATTCGGACTGTCTGTAATTGAAGCATCACCGGAAACAGAAATCGTGTGTGTCGTGTCCCAATCACCTTTGATATAAATTGAAGATAAACCGGAATCGAAATTCTCCGAGAAGGATGACCGAACCGCTCCTGAATATCCGAAAACTGATTCTGTAAACGGGCTAACATTAGCCGGAGTCTCGTTATCCCGCGCTAAAATTTTATATGTATGATATCCTGATGAAGAGTCAACATATTCTTGGTACAAAGCCGTGTCAGAGGTATTCACGGCAATGCTGTTTTTCAATACATCGTTTCTATAGATGTCAATAAAAGCAAAATCGTTCAGTGGAGTATCATCTAATTGTTGTGATGGAGTTACCCACGAAAGTTTTGCCCCTTCTTCAATACTTGTAATTCTAAAGTTTGATGGCGCTTTTGGTTGAGCATGACCTCCGGCAAATACGGTGTCCACAACAACGGTACTCGAATCGTTTGCAATGACAGCACGGATTGCGTAGCGGTACCGTTGACGGAGAACTAATCCTCCATCAATGTATTGCTCAATTCCTGAATCTACTTCTGCAATAAAGTTTCCATCTCTATAAATATGAATCGTAAAGTCAGCTAATGGAGAACCGGAAATAATACTCGTGGGATCATTCCAACGCAGTGAAACAGACGATGGGGTTTGGAAATCGCTGTATGCCGTAAATGAAGAAGGAGTGCGTGGTGCATTTGTATTCATATCCACTATGTATAAACCTGTTACCATATCACCAATGATAATTTTTCCTGAAGGAAAAAAAGGATACGTTGACCAAGCGCCTGTGTAATCCTGAACTGAACCGGGATACGTATCGTAACCGCCAACTTCAACAGGATGAGTTGGGTCAGTTATATCAACAACTTTCAAACCGGCAGTATAATACGACATGTAGGCATAGTTTTCTTTTACAAAAACATTGTGAATGATTGAATTCGGGTCACCTTGATATTCCGCAACTTTGTTCACGGTGGGTAGATTCTGAATATTCCAAATCTTTAAAGTCTTCGCCGTAGAACCAATTTCATCGGTTGTAAGAAGGAAACGTCCGTCAGATGTTGTTGCACAATTGTGTGTACCTGCACCCGCATAATTAAAACGCGTTATTAATCTTGGATTTGTTTTATCGGAAACATCAACAATATCAATTCCTCCATCGTAAATAGTCGCTCCGAATAAAGTATCATTCCGTGCAAAACTGTCATGGAAGTAATG
>JACPVN010000577.1 GCA_016191715.1 Ignavibacteriota bacterium
ATCCCACACATACGCGGTCGCTGCCGGTGTTCCGATAGGTTGATATGCCTGAACTTCTGTGTGATTCATTGCCATGACATCTAACACGAATGACTCAGTGTTGAATTTCAACAAGCCGCCATCGAACGAGCGACCGATATTGTGCCAGTTCACCGCACCGAGAATGCGTTCATTGGCATAGACAAGTTCCATTCTTCCGAGTTTGAGTGTGATTTCATCTGAGATGAATTTTTGTACTTCTACATAGCCCTGATGTAAATCAAGATTTTTCAAATCTCCTTGCGTATTTGCTTCCATTCCGAATGTTCGGGAATCCTGCGTCTGGAGAAATACTTTTACATTTTCCACCGGCAATGCTTCAAATCCCAAACGGGTTCGAAGAAGCGTGTAGGTGTTGGCAGGTGTGAGATTGTTGAAATCACGCATGTCCACTTCGCTCCGGACGCGAACTTCACCGCTCCATTTTGTGGAGGGTGTGAAATCCTGTGCCGTAGCAAGCGCTACAAACATAGTGAGTAAGAGAAGAGTAATGAGTTGTTTCATTGTAATTGTTCTTTCTTTATTGGTGAATAAAATACTATTTATGTAATGCAAGTTTGCCTAAGAGACACTCGCTCGGTTCTGAGTCCCCGCAGAACCATCGATACTGAACAATCTAGCACACGGCGCGGACGCCGTGTGGAGCGTGGGTTTTTTTTTGGGACAAACTCAATCACATTCAAATTACTTCTGCGATTTTTTCTCCGTGATTGCTTTTTCGAGAAACTTGATTCCATCCTGCGCGGCGGTGATGGATTGCGTCAATGATTCGCGGGCAATCGTCGGATTATGGAATCCGTCTGAGTTTTCCGCAGTCCACCATTCCCAGAGCGAGTGTGCCTGGTCGTGGTATTTCCTGGAATCCTTCAGCACCGTTGAGTCCACGCCTGCATCTTTTGCGCGGGTGTAGGTATCAATGAATGCACCGATGTTGTATTCCGCCTTACGCATTTTGCCGCGAATATAATTCTGAATCGCGTCAATCTGGTACTCGGCTTCCTTTTCATTCCATTCCTTATGACAATTCAAACACGTTTCTTTTGTCATATATCGTGCGCTCTTTTGTCCGTGCCAGGTGAAAGTTTTGTGCCCCTTTTTTGTTTTCGGCATGTGGCAATCTTTGCACTCGACTCCGGCACGTTCGTGCTTGCTGTTCCAAAATGTTTCGGATTCCGGATGTTGGAGTTTCGAGAGGGACGCGCCGGTTACCGCATGTTTGAAGTCTTTGAAATTGAATGTCTCCATTTTTTTATTGTAATCGAGAACGTTCACCCACGGAAAAATATTTGTCCGTGAGTCTGCGTACCCGATTGCTTCTCCGGTTTTCGGGTCGTGTCCGGGATTGCAATTATATTCGACATGGCATTGAGCGCACATGAGATTCGAATCTTTCTTATTCAGCACTCCGATGGCGCGGAAATCCCTGAACGTGATTTTCTTCATCGTAATTTGTTTACTCTTTTCCGCATCATACGGATACGTTCCCTCTCCGCGGTCAACGACTGCTTCAATCAACGCATCGCGAACAACACGCGGATTGGTTCCGTGCGGGTCGTGACAATGAATGCATCCGACCGGTTGGTCAATCGCGCGAGCCATCTCGACTACTTTTGAAGTACGAGACCATTTCGCTTCCGGCGCAGGTTCTCCTTTATATTTCCATGTCAGAATCTGGCTTGTTGATTTGCAACTTAAACAGGTCGGGTTTGCCGCAGTGGCTGATTGAGCAATAAAAGACTTCTGTTCGCCGGTTGACGGTTCTTTATCCTCCAGTAAATCCCAAACATTTCCGATCTTGGTAATGTTCTGCCAACTCTTCAACTGAAATCGTCCGCCGTATGCGCGGTCAACGATGTAGTGGTCCATCAACATGAATGCATGACTGCGCGGTTCATCATGCTCTTTGGTAAAACCGTGCGGCGTCATCAACTTGTCAAATGTTGGAGAACGGCTCGTCGTGGTTGCCTTCTCTAACTTCGCCTTTGATGCAAGATTCACGTGCATGAACGATTCATACTGGTCTTTGTGGCAACCGCCGCATTTGGTTAACTCAAGATTTGTTACCGGCTTGCTCGTCGCGTCCTCAAGATGCTTCGTCAGTTCCGAGTGACAGGTTGTGCAGTTCAACTTTGCATGTTTGCTTCCTGTATGAAGTTCTTTCACTTCTTCATGGCAATCAAAACACTGTTGCGGGCTCACCGTCTGAACGGGCGATAGTTCCGGTGTTGCCGGAATCAAAAGGATAAAACCGACAGTGATAAATAAGAACATAGGAATGATGGAAATAAGGAAAATACGTTTCATTGTTCTTCTTTCTTGATATAGGATAATTAGATGTAAAACTCTAAGACGCATGCCTTTGTACAACTCTAATGCCATCAGAAGCGGAGTTTATTCTCTTTTATTTTGCCAAAAAATCAAAAGTGCTGAACATGAACTGTTTCAGCACTGAGAGAAAATGGGTTATTTAACTCTCAATATTAAGAGTTAACCTCTGTGTTGAATCCTACGGCGACACTACGGAAATTATTGAGGAATGCTTTCCATCTTCTGAAATATGGTTACCCGTTC
>JACPVN010000534.1 GCA_016191715.1 Ignavibacteriota bacterium
AATCGCTTGCGCCGAAATCATTCATTGAACGTACTCGCCAGAAATACGTAACTTCATCTCCCAGCGGTCCGACTGTTGTGGATATCTGTATGATAGTTGAATCATCATACTCGGGCGAAGTAAATGAAGTGTCAGTTTCCAATTGAAGGTGGTACCGCGTCGCTCCGATTGCACTACTCCAGAATAATTGCAATGTTGAAGGAAGGTATTCCGAATTGTTTTCCGGTTCAACAAGCGCAGTAGTAACCGGAGGAGCGCCGAGCGTTGTGAACATTCTACGTTCAGAGAACAGAGAGGTCCCTCCGATGTTTACTCCCTTCACTCTCCAAAAATAATCGGTGTCAAGGATCAATCCCGATACTTCTTTTGATGTATCAACCTGTGTCGAATCATCAACCAGTAGAACTGTAAAGTTTGAATCGGTTGCAAGTTGAACGATGTATGAAGTCGCACCTGTTGAGGGATTCCATAATAATGTCGTTGTAAGAGGAATATATTGTTGACCATGTTCTGGAAATGCCAATGTCGGTAACGCGGGCGGTGCAACAATCGTTGTAAACGACCACGCGTCTGTAAAATCACTTGCGCCTACATTATTCTTCGCCCAGACTCGCCACCAATATTGTGTGCTATAACTTAACGACGGAAGCATTTTCACCGTATCGGTCAGTGTTGAATCATCAAACACGATTGAATTGAAATTCACATCGGAAGCAACCTGTAAACGATAACTTAATGCCGCGGAAGAAGAGTACCATCGCAACGTTGGTTTTCGGGGAATGTTGATAGAGTCGTTCGGTGGATAATTAAGCGCAGGCGTGCTCGCCGCGGCAGTATCATAATTCGGATTCCATCCGAACAATCGAATATCATCCACATAAAATCCATCACGTTGGTCGCCGCCATCAGCCGCGAGACGAAAACGGATTTTGATTTGACTTCCGGAATAACTGCTCAAATCAACATCTTGCTCAATCCAAGTCAGTCCCGGAGTCCAACTTTCAAAACCCCATGCAGATGCAGGTTGCGGAGTCGAACGTCCCGAACCTGAATGAGAAAGTTTCGTGCGGAGTGAAGACCATGACGAACCATTGTTAGTCGAAATTTCAACAGTGGCAAAATCCCATGTCGGTTCGATTGCCCACTTCGTCCAGAACTTAAGTTGTGCGTACTGATAACCAGACAAATTTATTTGACTGTTCAGCGTGAGTGCATTGTTCGCGCTTGCCGAGTAATTTCCGCTCGGACTATCGGTAAACGCGTTCGGCGATGAATGTGAAGTTGTTGTTACACCCCAGCCGGTGCCGGTCGTCCAGTTTCCTGTTCCGCTTGATGCGCTATCGGCAAGAAATATAGTCGGTGTTCCCAGAAACATTTTGACGGTATCCATTTTTAAATATCCTGCTGCATCGGATTGAGTAACAAACAATTGAAACGGTACTCCGGTAATTGCAGTACCGACGATATTCCCATCGAATGTTACTGTTGAAGTGGTCAGTGCAGAAATACTATCAACGAGGATGGTCGGCGAAGCAAACTGAATTGATGGATTCGATGAAACAACATTGACGCTCAATGATTGTGCAACACCTCGTCCTCTGTTTTTTATTTGTAACTGTAACAAAAAGTTTTCGCCTCTCTCAATAAAACCGTTTCCTCCTGCATCAACGATGTTTGTGCTGATAAGATTCGGATACGCACCCGCTAAATATGAGAGCGCTTTATTCTGTCGAAGATTTTCAATAGCGAGAGGAAAGATTTCACCCTGTGAGGGCCAAAAGCCGGTAGTTCCGACTTCGGGAGTCATCGTGTAAGTAGAAGGTTTGCCAAGCGATGTATCTCCAAACATATAATCATCAGAGTTTCCGCGTGTTGAATAGTTCACAGTTTGTAAATCCGTACCACTTGTATAATGATTGTCAGCAATCATTTCGTATGACCAATCCCGAAAGATGAGCGAATCGCCACTCTCCCGAGATAAATATCCCCACGGAAAAATTAATAAATCGCTGTAGGTGTGATAATTAAAAGCGGACTTAAAGTTATGCGCACGCATGAATACGTCTATCGCGGCATTTTCCGGTTCTGAGAATGGTGACGTACCGCGGTACGTATCACTGTTCGGGTCTGTGCTTGAGCCGCCGTTCGAGGCGTTCCACATGTAAAACGGTCCGTAGTTTCTGTTCGGGTCAACGCCGTAGGAGCCACCGTTGTTGCGACGGTTCTTTCTCCACATTCCGCCGCCACTCGGATTCGTTGTTTGATTATACACATAACCGTCAGCATTCATAACCGGGATAAAATACATTTGTCGGTTGTTCACAAGATATGATGCTTCGTTATTCGTTCCGTAATTTTGCAACAGCCACCACATATAATACATTACCGTCATCATTCCCTGCGGCTCACGTGCGTGGTGCAAGGCAGTGTACAAGACCTCCGGTTCTGTTGGCTCTTCAGTTCCCGCGTTATCAGAAATTTTTACAAACCACATCGGGCGACCTTCAATCGTCGTTCCCATCGAAACCTTCTCTGTAATCAAACTTGGATACAAATAACGCATCGAATCCAATTGCTGACCGACTTCTGCGTATGTGTAAAATCCACCCATGCTTCCATAACCAAACCCAAGCGCGTTCACCGGCTCTTTCGGAAGTTTCGATTCTTCAAATTTTGCCATGTCATCAATGACGACTTCAAAAGCGACTCCCATTTCCAACAGTTTCTCACGTTCAAATCTTCCGACGACAAACTCCATCCAATCCCCGACCTTGCCGCTCATACCGCAATAATCTATCCCCGAAGACCAAACAGTATGTAGTGCGGTTCTATCCGGAATAAAAATTTTGATGCGCGAAACTTTCTCAGGTGGTTCGGCAATCAACAATGAGGAGAGAAAAAGTGAAACTAATAAAAGTAGTCGAATGTTCATGGTTATGTTATAAATGGATTAAAATTTTGTCGTGACAAATATAGAGAAATGCATTGGGAATCTCAAGAATTTGAAACACAACCAGGTTTGGTTCTCATACTGTATTTTGATAGATTTACAACAAATTAATTGACGATATACAATTGAATCAATGACTCATTTTATGAATAAAACACTAATTGTTATTTGGTTTTCCCTTTTCTTTGTGGTACAAACTTACGCGGGAGGGACGTATGATTTTCTCCGGCAGGATGTCAGCGCCCGTGCGGCGGCGTTGGGCGGAAATTTTGTTTCCGTCTCGAACGACCCGAACACAATATTCTACAATCCGGCTGGACTTGCAACCCTACAAAATAATAAACTTTCGTTCGGATATTTCAAGCACTTGATTGATATCAATACGGGACACGCTTCGTATGCAACAAGCATTCACAATTTCGGAAATGTCGGTCTCGGATTGCTTTACACTAACTACGGTGAATTTCAAATGACAGGAGAAGAAGGACAGGATTTGGGAACGTTCAACGCCGGAGATTTTGCCGCAGTACTTGGCTATGGCTCAGAATTAGAAAACGGTTTGCAATACGGTGTGAACAGTAAATTTATTTTTTCTTCTATTGCGGGCTACCAATCAACCGCTGTCGCAGTTGACCTTGGTGTGCGGTATGTTATCTCTCCTGAAAGTTTTATCCTTGGTGCAAGCGTTCTCAACATCGGAACTCAACTTGACCCGTACATCAACACAAGAGAAAATCTCCCCCTTAATGTTCAGGTCGGTGCGACGATTTATCCTGAGCATATCCCTGCGGCAATTTCCGTTGGCTTCAGCAAACTGAATGAACAACAGGATAATATTCTCGACAGATTCAAATCATTTGTCGTCGGTGTAGAATTTACCGCGAGCGAAAATGTGGCACTGAGATTTGGTTACAACAACGAGAAGCGTCGAGAGTTAAAACTCGGAACGAGTTCCGGGCTTGCGGGATTTTCCGTCGGAGCCGGTTTCCAATCCGATTTGTACATGATTGATTATGCGTTCAATTCACTTGGGAAAGTTGGTTCACTTCATCGGGTCAGTCTTGGATTAAGCTTTTAATCTTCAATCGTAACCAGAGTTACTATTCAGGGGAGTGTTGGAGTTTGGGAGTAATGGAGTGAGAATGATATACTCCAGTACTCCATCAATCCAAAACTCCATCAGTCAGTCACTCTATTTCTCCACATGAAATTAAGCAATCAGTGAATAATTTTTTCAAGTAAATTCTGACTAAAATAAAACAGCAACATTCCCGCAAGAACGATGAGAGGCGCAATCCTGTTCTCCGAACGATTGATTTCCGGAATCAAATCGCTTGCACCGACATAGCAGACTGTTCCCGCCGTGAATGCAAACGCAATTCCCACCAACGATTGATTCACCTGCGCTAAAATAAATGCCGCAACAATTCCCAACGTTGTCGCGCCTCCGATGGTGAGCAACGCAAGCATCGCTGTCTTCACCGTTTGTTTTGATGCGAGTGTAATGGATGCAACAGTTATTCCCTCCGGAATTTTATGAAGAATGATTGCAAAGAA
>JACPVN010000535.1 GCA_016191715.1 Ignavibacteriota bacterium
AATGAACGTATTATCAAACCACATGACGAAACCCGTTGCCGCCATCACGATTGTTCCCCAAACAAGCGCCCAGTACTCTGCTTTCTCCACATAACTGAAGCGACCAAGTTTCGGTTTGATGGGAGAAAGATTAAGATTGTATTTCATGATTCCGATTGCATCGGAGAGGTCTTGCAATTTTGGGAATAAATCTTTTACTAACTCACGACCGCGCTTGGTGAACACTATATAATAGATATGATACAGACTTGCCAACGTCATGATAACCGCCGCAATACGATGAATCCAGCTTCGTGCGACAAACACATCATCGCTGATACTTCTGATTGCCTGCACCCACCATGCTTCAGGAAAACGAAGCATGAAACCGGTGATAACAAGAAGGAAAAAGCTCATCACTAAGGCAATATGTTGAAGTCGCTCGTTCTCTGTCATACGCAAGTAGAGCGCGTGTCCGTGGTGTTCTTCTTCAATCAAGCCGCGTCGAATCATCAACTTGCGCTTTGATTTTTTTACAAAATCAAGTCCGTTGTGAACAAACATTCCGCCGATGGTTGTGAAAATGAGAATGATGTAGCCGGTTGCAATCCAATAGATAATCGGTTCATCCGCTTTCGCTTCCGTTACGTGAACCGAGCCAACACCAAAACGTTCGTTCGCTCCGGGATGACATTGACCGCACGTCGTTGCAAGATTTGCTTTGTAGATTGTTGATGTTGAATCGCTCGATGGCTTGATGTTGTGCACACCATGACAACTCGCGCAGTTTGCAACTCCGAGTGAACCGCCCTGAGATGCGAGTCCGTGATAACTATCGGAAAAAGTTTGAAAACGATCAGCAGAAAGTCCGTACTTGGCAGAAAGTTTCAACGAGCTATGGCAAGGCGAACACACTTGCTGAGAAAGATTTTGAGTCGCAACGGGAGAATTCGGGTCTGTATGTTTTAAGATATTATGTTCACCGTGACAATTCGTACAGGCAGGCGCATCCTTCACTCCTTTGAGCAACGCCATTCCATGAACACTTTCACCAAATTCTTTTGCAACATCACCATGACATTTTGAACACGTCTCCGTCAGGTGCATTTTGTTCACCATTGCCGTTGGGTCAAGTCCTACTTTCATGTCGTGACTGCCGTGGCAATCAATACATGTTGCCGCGCTCGCGTTTCCTCGTTTCAGCGCGGCGCCGTGAACGCTGTTTTCATACGCCGCGATAAATCCGGCAGAGGGTGAAGTGTTTGAGCGAACGTTGGCATCATCGAGATGGCAGGAAAGACAAAGTTTCTCCTGTGCTACTATGAACTCGATAGAATCCCGCTCACCATTCACTCCGATAATATTGTTCTGATGACAGCGAATGCAATTCGGCGCGCCCGAAACCCCAGCCGCCGCCGCTTTGCCATGAGCAGAGAGCGAAAAATGTTCGGTAACATCAGAATGACATTCGCCGCACGATTCAGTGAGTTTTGTCTTTGAAAACTTTGAGTCAGGAACTTTTGGAGAAACAACATCGTGTTTGCCATGGCAATCTTTGCAACCGACATCAGGTGTTTGCTTGTTTTTGATTGCTTCAGCTAACTGCGGATGAAACGGATGCTTGACCGGAGCCGACTGATGGCAGGTTAAGCAATTTACTTCCGTAATTTTTTCTTTGTGCGGAACATTATTCGGGTCAAATTTTGTATGACATGCAACGCAGACAAGTTTTTTGTGGGGCGAATGGTTGAGAATGTTTTCGTCAACAAATAAGGAAACCTGTTTGCCGTCCGACTCTTTGGAAAGAGATTGGTCGCTGTGACAGGTTAAACAATCTTCCCGTGTCTGACTGAAAAGAACATGGTGTGCGCTGATGAGGAGAATGAGGAACCATACGGTTGAAACAAGATTTTTAATTTTCATAGCATAAAGGAACCTGTCCGCTATCCACCATGTATGACAGCGGACAGGCAATGATTAGTTGTTATTTTTTAGCTGTAGGTACATCGTGTTTAATCTTTGCCCACATTTCAGCGAATTTAAATTCTTTGAATGTCGGGCTTTTTTCGTTGTGACACGTTTTGCACTTTGCTTCAATCGCTTTGTCGTCTTTGAATTCTGTCATTCCAGCCGCAACCGATTTTGCATGGTCTTTCATTGTTGCCATTGCTTTGTACGCAGATCCGGCGCCGTGACATGCTTCGCACTGTACGCCGTCTTTCGCATCGAATCCCTTATCCAACAGTTTTGCATCTGCTGTAACGGTATGACAATCGAGACACTCAGGTGATTCAGCCGCCGGCTTCTTCAATCCTTTTTTCTTTGCAATCTCGTTTGCCGCATCCGAAGTTAAGACTTTGTACGCTTCCGCATGTTTCGATTTCTGCCATACACCGAACTGATTTCCGGATTTGTCCGCTTTATGACACATCGAGCATTGTTTCGTTCCTACGTATTTGTTATCTGCTGCCATGCCGGGCGTTACAAACAAAACGACACACGCCAACACAACAAACATCAGAATGAAGTTTTTCATTCTTACTCCTTGGTAATTATTCATGAATAATATGTTTTGTTTTACCTTAAACACTCTTTGTCCTATTGATAATGATTCATGTGGAGTTGTTCTTCCACATCATACTCATCAACGTAACCGCTTTGCATTTCTTCCGGTTTCACCGTCATAACAGGAACCGAAGAATACCGAACGACGCTTTCAGCAATACTCCCCATCAGCATATGTGCAAATCCGGTCCGACCATGCGTTGCCATGATAATCACATCGAACTCTTCTTCCTCTGCAAAATGGACAATTTCTTTCGCCGCGTTTCCCCGTCGCACAATCGGGATGATTCCTTTCACCTTTGGCAATTTATTCGCGAGAAATTCTCTCAACTCTTTTTCCCTATCTTCCTCAGCACCGCACAATACTGTTTCCGACGTTATGTCAACTGAATGAAACGCAAAAGCCGGAGCGTTTTCTACCACATGAAAAACCGTGATTCTTGCATCATAAATTTTCGAGAACGACGTTGCATACTCCATCGCGGCAAGCGAGAAGTCTGAAAAATCGGTCGGCACTAATATTTTATTGATGAATTTCATGGCTTTTTCCTTCATTCACTGAAGATTGTATTTGTATTTCACATTCAGCAACTATAATGCCATGCAAGACTGTGTGAAGTAACCCATATAATATATTCCAATTGTTTATAATATCAATGCTGAGAAGACGTTCTCAGCCATGAAAGCCGTTAAGAAACTTTTGGAAAGATGAAAATCGTCTCAAGGCGTGCGTTGAGAGTTTCAACATGAGGAAAGGAGTTGTACTCCTAACAATAGGTCGTCGCGAATTATAATATTGACGACTAATGAATTGCAGGAAATCTTGTGGACTGTTGTATCAAACCATCAAGGTCGTGCAGTTCATCTTTTAACTCTGCAATCTTCGACTGCTCGCACCGATAACTTACATCGTGTTCCATCGAGTAAATCAGATGGTGGAGAAGTGAACGAGAATGAATTAACTTCACAAGCCGCACGTTCTCTCGACTCGTTTGCTGAGAAGGTATTTGAACTTGATTCATCCGGTTGGAATTTGTTTTTGAAAAGTCACACTAACTTGTACAATCGTTATGCCACAGAAACCATCTGTGGAAAAAAAGAAATTTGTTTTCAGAATAAATCAAGTGAATATTATTGTTCATTTATTCGACAGTTGGTTTCGAGTTTCATACGTGACAAGAGGAAGTAAATAAGTCAGAATAAACTTGGGCATAATGGACGCGGTAGCGTCCGGATATTCATTCCCACGCCTGATAATTGAGAGGAGCGTGGGAACGAGATTAAGTTTAGGAATAATGCAGGCTAAGTGAAATATAAAAGGGATTAGTTGATAGAAACCACTAATCCCCTATTTAAAGCACGAAGGTTAATAAGAACACCAATGGTGACCATGATAAGGATATGGTGGAGTTGGGCAATCAAAGGAACCAAGAACCCACATAGTTACACCGTTATAAGAGCACTTTTGAGGACAATATTTTCCTGGGTTCTCTATTGCATAGTTACAATTTATTGATTCACATGATGCAATAGCAGCCCCAACATTTTCAGTGTTCAAGACCGTCGCGCCAGCAATTAAAATAACCGCTGAAACTATAAATAAAAGAATTTGAAGTTTTTTCATAAGTTTTTCCTTATTATTTGTTGTTAGATGAGTTAATTATTACCCTTTTGAGGTATTCATGAATGTTTTAATTTCCGTAATATGTTCAGGTGTTAGCATGCCTATCCATGTTTGTATCACTTTTCCGCTTCCATCGATCAAGAGCGTTAGTGGAAAACCGACAACCTTGTATTTCTTAGCAAAACTTGTATCGTTAACCATTGCTATCTTAAACGTCGGTGTTTTCGAAGAGACGTATTGTTCAAGTTTTTTTTCCGCTTCTAATGAAATCCCGTACACTAAGGTGTTTGTATCTTTTTGGTCTGATACAATAGAATTCCAATTTTGAAGATTTTTTTCACAAACGCCGCACTTTGTTGAAAGCAGAAAGAAAAGATACTTTTTATCTGGATTTTTATAATCAAATCTGATGGATGTGCCATCTAACGTAACTCCTTCGAATCCTGATACTACTTCACCTTTTTGTAACGGTTCAGGTTCTTTCGTTATTTGGTCAAGTTGTGCCCGTAAATCTCGGTTCTGCACTACAAGTAAAACCACCTCAGCTAAAAGGAAAAGATTAATAAATATTCCCACTAATTGTGTCCATCGAATTGTTTTCCCAAAAATTTGCATATTATTTTTGGGTCATCGCGTAATAGTGTGGGTAAAATCATAAGGGTTTGAGCATGCACGTAAGGATTTTCAGGCGGAGATAATCCTCGTCACGTAAGCCATAGGCA
>JACPVN010000580.1 GCA_016191715.1 Ignavibacteriota bacterium
TCCCACAAATAATGTTTTGCTCATGATGCTGAGTTCGGCAGAACATTGCTCACACCCGGAAGAAAGGTGACGTTCAAACCGTTTCACTTCCGATTCTTCGAGCAGACTTAAGATGTACTGGTGAGAATAATCAATTAATTCACAGTTCATACGTGCAATCCATTATCGTGATATTGTAAAAGAGTTTGTTGTAATGCAATGAAGCCGAGACGAATCCGGGTTTTGACTGTTCCCAACGGAAGTGAAAACATTTTTGAAAGTTCAGAATGAGTGTATCCTTCGATGTACGATTTTTCTACAAGCACACGTTGTTCGATGGGTAATGTTTCCAACGCACGGCGCGTAACAGTAGAAGATTCCCTTTGAATTACTGCAACATCCGGATTGCAATGTGAAGCATGTTCTGTTATCTGTTCCGCTTCCGTCATCGAAGTTTCTAATGATTGAGATTTGAAACGTTTGGAGCGAAGAAAATCAATTGCTTTATTTCGTGCAATCCTGATGAGCCAGGCAATGGGCGGACTGAGACGTCGATCGTAACTTCGTGCCTTTTCCCAAATCTGAACGAAAACATCCTGCAATAGTTCTTCTGCTTCATCACGCTCATGCACAACAAGCAGAATCGTATTAAACAACACTTTAGAATATCGTTCATACAACTGCTCAAAGGCATCCTCGCTCTTTGCGGCAGTTTTTTGCAGGAGTTCGATTTCAAATGAAACAGATTCATCCCAATTTGGAGCCGAACGAATGTTTTGTATTTCTGTTTTATTTGATGTCATTATTCTTCAAAAGCGCTTTAAGATATAGTAGCATAATTCAATATAGATTGCAAACGAAGCTGTTTCATTTTCAAACACGACCATTTTTCCTTGCAATAACGTTAGCAAGTTCCAACAATGAAGCATCACGAGTACCGAGTCGCATTGCTTGTTCGATTGCGTGTTGAGCCTCTGAGTATTTTCCGTTTTTAAACAATGCAAGCGCAAATGCGTGGTATCCGTGAATGCCTGGTCTTCGTTGAACAGCGCCGCGCGCTAACTCCAAAGATTTCAGGACGTTCCTGTCATGAGAAGCAAGAAACATTGCCAACTCTACAGCATTGTCTTCCCCAACTTCAGTTTCCTGTTCATATAATTCCTCCGCTACATCAAAACATTGAATCGCGTTATTCTGCAAGCCTGCACGTTCATACACTTCTCCAAGCTCTTCATAAAATGCCGGTTCTCTCAACTGTCCAATTGCGTTTTTGAATTGAATGATTGCTTCTTCATAGTTTTGTCGTTGTTTGAAAACTCGTCCCAAACCTGCATGAGCATTTGCGTATCCTGCTCGCTCCTGCAAAATCCCTTTGAATAAATATTCTGCTGTGTCAAGTTTTCCATCATGCACAAATAACATTCCGAGTTGGTAAAGAGCCCACGCCCGGTTTTCATCTCCTGCAACACCGGCATCAGCAGCGAGTTGCATTGCCTGAATAGCTCCGTCAATGTCGCCGTGCAATTCCCGAAGATACGCAACGCGAGAATAGGAGGACATCCCCGGACGAAGCGATTGCAGTTTATCAGAAATCTGAATTGCTGCTTGATAATTTCCAAGTTCAATATTTGCATCAATCAGTACGGCATACGTGGCAGGATAATATGAATTGCAAAGAAGACTTTTCTCAGCCAACAGTTTGGCTTCAGAAAACTGATGAAGATTCGCGGCAAGCTCCGCTTTTGTCGTTAATGCAACATAGTTTTGGGGCTCCCATTCAAGAGCTTCATCTAACAACCATTGAATCGTTGGCAAGAATTCCTTTCGCTCTCCTGTTGATTTCATCACTTGGAATAGCAATTGGGCAAACTCAACATAATTTGTTGTTACCTCAGGATATTGCTCAAGTTGTTTTCGATAATGCTCAATCGCTTTTTGTGCATTTTTGAATTCTGCTTCGGAGCCAAATGAATGAAGCGTCAACGAAGGGTAATGAGCTGTACGTTCTTTCTTTGTATTGATGTACAAACTGACCGCAACTATTCCGATTATCAAAACGATTATAGTAACAATTTTAAAAATGGATTTCATAATTTGTGAAGAGTTGTTTTACGGTTGATAGATGAACCTGAATGATATATTAGAAATAGAAAGTTTACACTGTTTCTAAACACTTACGAAGCGGAGCGTCCGCCTGCCACAAGAGCGTGGCAGGCAGTTCGGCGTTCACGACGCCAGCATTGATAGATAGTTCGCTTCGCTTAACTTGATAGGTAGTGAGGTTTTTGAACCTAATCAGTTTTTTTACTTTTTTTGAGGCATTACAATATCTGCTTTGGTTGTTGCGACGATACCAATCAGTTCATCTTGTTCTTTTTGAGGAACTTTAAATTTGTTCAACGTTACCTTGAAATCTGCAACCATCGCATCCCACTCTTTCTCTGTAATATTGAGATGCATGTGGGAATCTTTCATTGAACGACCTGAATATTTCTGTGGTCCACCAGTTACCTGACAAACCAATTCCGTAACCCGATACTTGAGCCCAGCCTTTGGTACACGATCACGCGCTTCCTTGATTGCCGGATTGGCATTCAAAATATCGTTTACGAGCAATCGCTCAATGAAGTCATCTACAACAGTGGCGATGGCATACACACCGCCAAGCCGATCGTAGAGGGACTTCTCTTTTTTCTCCTGCGCTATGACTGTTGCCCCCATTGTCAATATGACAATAGCAGTCACAGCGAAAAGTGTTAATCGTTTTATAGCTTTTTGCATGATACTATTCCTTATAATTTGTTATTGTTTGAAAATGAAGTGTGAGATAGCTTCATAAATCTTTTTTATAATAAAATGGTGACTCAATTTCTACTTAACTAACAATGCTTTCTTTGAAGAGACTATACGGTCACCAACTTCAAGACGATAGAAGTACGTACCCGTTGCTGTTTCCTTTGCATTCCAGTTAGCTGTGTATGTTCCGGGTGTTTTCAAATCGTTGACTAAGGTTGCAATTTCCTGTCCGAGATTATTAAACACCTTCAGTTTCACAACATCAGTCGTGGCGACATGATATTGAATTGACGTAGTCGGATTGAACGGATTCGGGTAATTCTGTTCAAGGAAAAAACCTTTGGGAACATTCAATCCGAGAAAGTCTTCACGAACGCCGAGTGGTGTATCAAGCGTATCAGCAACGAGCTTCTTTGTATAATCATAGCCACGATGCGGTTCTGCAACGAACGGGAAATCGGATTTGAGTGGGACGTCGTTGTGTGTCGGACCTGCTTTGTACGTCAACACATCTAATAAATCTGTTGTAACCGGATTTGGTCCTCCTGCTGTGTAATCATCATACCATAAACCGATTGCCGCGAGCGCAACGCCGGAGACTGCCTGCAATTCAATTCGTGTTACGTCATCTTCAAGTCGTCTCCCGTTCGGGAAACCATCCATGTTCGGAATAAATTCAAGATTTGAATTCTGATTGAAACGTGGATCAGTCAAACCTAATACTGCGGCTTGAACCAATCCAAGACTGCTAAAGTCTGCACTGTTGCGCGGCGTAACAGGAACTGCCATATTCAAACGAAGCATATCACCAAATGTCGGAAGAAAATTATTGACAAATGGTTTTCCGGTTGCCAATGGATTTCCCGCTTTTCCGGTAGCTAATTGATACGGTGCAAGATTGGGAACGCCTGTATAAAATATAGGAAGTAAATCTACTGAACGTGGTTTGCCCTGACGCAGTAAATAGTTTCCGAATAAATTTGTATCAAGGGCTGTTCCTGCGCCACCATTCGTTGCGCGTATTGGCCACAAGCCATCATGTGTATTTCCAAAGTCGAATGATTGAAGCGAGTTTCTTTGAATGCGGAGAGCAGACATTGCAGGAACCGCTCCGCCGAATAAACTATTATCCATGTATAACCCAAGTTCAGGATTACTAAAATAATCCTCAAAGGATTTTTCTGTTGTGTCGTGCGGAGAAGTCGCGTTCCATTTATCTTTCATCCCCAGAGGAATAACCGCTTCGTTTGTAAGCGGCATTCCTAAACGCGAAACCTGCACCCACGGGCCGCTGTACGTCGGCATATCACCGGAAGTTGAGAGTGTCGTAATTTGCGGACGACTTGCAGATGCCCAAACACCAATGACAAAATCTCCATCAAGAATATTTGACGCCATCGAAACAGTCTTGCCATCTTTTTGGAGCGTTGAAATGGAAACTTGAATTGCAATCACATGACAATTGAATCCTGCTACTCCGTCACGCGCCGCGTCAGAACCGGATTCTCCCGGTCGTCTTGATTGTCCAACATCGAACA
>JACPVN010000581.1 GCA_016191715.1 Ignavibacteriota bacterium
CGCTTTTTTAATAATGAAGTTCATGAGTTGCGGCGTACATTTTTCCGCCGCGATAATCATGTCACCTTCATTCTCGCGGTCTTCATCGTCAACAACAATAACAATTTTGCCCGCTTGCAAATCGGCGATGCCTTCTTCTATCGTGCTGAGTTTTGTTTTATCGTGAGCCATAATTAAAAATATCTAATTTCTAAACTCTAAATCCTAAACAATCGCTATTATCGAAATCCTAAAAAGTTATAATTCAAAAAATATCGTCATGCCGAATTTATTTCGGCATCTAAACCCACGTGAAATTAACTCTGAAACAAGTAAATGGTGGCAGTTTTATATTTCGAATTTAGACTTTGTTCAGAGTTTCGATATTCGGTTTTCGAATTTCAAGAGTTAGTTTGTTTTCCCGACTTTCTCTTCTGACGGTCGGTCTATTGTTTGAACTGCTGTTTTTTCAAACTTTAGTTTTACATCATCAGCAACCTGTACCAACAATGTTTTTTCTTCGACGCCAATAACCGTTCCGTGCATACCACCAACCGTGATGATTTTATCACCCTTCTTCACTCCCTCCAAAAGTTGTTGACGTTCCTTCGCTCGCTTCTGTTGCGGGCGAATAATTATGAAATAAAAAATAAAAATGATGAGGGAAAACATGACGAGCGTGCTAATCATACTTCCACCACCTTCACCGGGTTGTGACATTGCAAATAAATAAAATGTGTTCAAATGTTTCTCCAAATAAATGTTAAATGTATTCTGTTACTTCTTCTTGATTAAATAATCGTTGTTTCTTCCATTGAGCAAACTCCCCGCAGGCAATCGCATGACGGGCTTCTTTCATCAATGTTTGATAAAAAGCCAAGTTGTGAATCGTTGCAAGTTGGAGCCCTAAAATTTCCTTTGCCCGGAACAGATGACTTACATACGCACGTGAAAAACTCTGACATGTGTAACAACCGCACTTCGCATCAACAGGTTCAAAATCGTTTTTGAACTGAGCGTTCGTGATGTTCAAATTTCCGTGCGAGGTGAACAACATGGCATTCCGACCGTTTCTTGTCGGCATTACACAATCGAACATATCAATGCCCCGCTCGATTGCTTCCAATAAATTTTCAGGAGTTCCAACACCCATCAAATATCGCGGTTTATTTTCAGGCAATATCTCCGTGCAAACCGAAATCATCTCGTACATTGCTTCAGTTGGCTCGCCGACTGCAAGTCCGCCAATCGCATAGCCATCAAACTCCAAACCGACCAAACCGTTGGCAGAGAATTTCCGCAACTCAGGAAACGTACTTCCCTGAACAATTCCAAACAACGCTTGTGTGTAGCCGTACAAACCTTCCGTCTCACGAAAACGGTTCAGACATCGTTCAGCCCATCGCAACGTCAACTCGCCTGAGCGTTTTGCGTACTCAAACGTCGAAGGATACGGTGTACATTCATCCAGCACCATCATAATGTCAGAGCCGATGCTTCGTTGAGTGTCAACCACATTTTCGGGTGTGAAGAAATGCGTCGAGCCATCGAGATGCGAGCGAAACTGCACGCCCTCCTCCGAAATCTTCCGTAACTCCGATAGACTAAACACCTGAAACCCGCCGCTATCTGTCAGGATTGGTTTTTTCCAACCGTTGAATTTATGCAATCCGCCCGACTGCTCCAATATTTCCGTTCCCGGGCGAAGATACAAATGGTACGTGTTTCCCAAAATAATTTCAGCGCCGATTTCCTCAAGTTCCCTTGGCTGTATGGCTTTCACCGTTCCCTGAGTTCCAACCGGCATAAACGCCGGCGTGTGGAAAACTCCATGGTCGGTGAAGACTCTTCCGAGACGAGCGGGACCGTCGGTTTTATCTAAGAGAAATTGCATTCAAATAAACTAAAATTATATTCTCTTGATTCGAAATTTAAATTTATTGTCTCCCCACGAAAATGGGAATAATTGTTTAATACTTTTTCCTGTTGCTTCTAAAATAAATTCCATTGATTTTTCATTTACATCAAAAGCATCATGTAGTATGATCCCTTTTTTACACCGCGAACTAATTGCTTCCACAGTTATAAATTCTCTAACAGCCTCAGTCAGTCTCTTATTAGATTTTAGCGTTACAGACCAAAGCATAGTTATCCTGTAATTAAAAACCATTGTTGACGTCCACGCTTGCCATTATTTTGTATTAATCCTTTTTTCTTCAGTGATTGCTGAGCATCTCTTACAAGATGTTTCCACTTTTTACCAAACCGTTGACCGTTAATTACTCTGTCAATAGAATTATCACAAATATCAGGATGAATGTGTTGAATATAAGTATGCAATTCTTCCGTTGTTAATGAACCGTGTTTAGCAAGAACATAAAGAATTGTATCGGAAAATAACTTGTTAATTGTTTTGCCCTTAGAAACTCTATTTTCTAAGAGATTGTCATTGATTTGTTGTTCGGTTTTTCTTAATAATATTGCTAAACCGGAATTCCGTATTCTGTTTTCTTGTTCAGTTTTGAGTCTTTCTATCTTTTGACTCTCCTCAATGATTTTTTCTAATAGTATCTTATCAATAACATTTCCAAGCGTAGCATACCCCAAGACATCTTGCTTAACCAATTTTACTGTCGTAGTGTCATCAATTAAAACTCCGTATTCAAAATTATGTATTAACCCTCCATAAGTAAGATTAGCTGATGCTATCATGGCAACAGTTTCATCAACCACATAGACTTTTGCGTGAAGCCTTTCTAAACTTGAGATGGTAGTTTCTTGAAAACTATCATACATTTTTAACAATGCTGTAGGTTGTGTAACATCGTTAACTACGTTTTTGACGGACAAATTTGTTAAAACATTAACTCTAATTTTGGACTTGTCTTGGATTGAATTCAGAAAAATACTTACTCCGCTTTCATTAATAAATGGGCTTGAAATAATCAATTCTCTTTTAGTTTTTCCTAAGAAAGTTTTGAAATCATTTTCGAACGGACTTTTAAGTAATTTGAAGTTCATTGTATTGATTCCGAGTTAGTATCGGGTATATAATCATCAGCATATCCGGATTTCCAAAGATTATTATCCTCATCCCAAGTAACAAAATGCTCCTTACCGTCAGTGAGGATTTCTAAAAAAACAGTCTTTGTACCTTCGCTGAAAAAAGATGATTCAAAAAATGGTTCTCCTTTCGAAACTGCTTCATAAGTAAATCCATTTCTGTACTCATAAAATTCTATAGTACTTCCTATTGTTACTTTTGGAACATTCAAAAATTTATAGTCGCATTTATCTAAATTTATAACC
>JACPVN010000582.1 GCA_016191715.1 Ignavibacteriota bacterium
ACTCCAGCCTCAGGTAGCGTCTTCCCCATTGGTACTACTACTGTTAATTGCACAGCGACGAATAATAGTGGGTCAGCAAGCTGCTCGTTTACTGTCACGGTTACTCCTTTGGGAATAGCCCCCACACTTACCTGTCCCGCGAATATCGTTACCAACAATAACCCCGGCACGGGTGGGGCAGTTGTCAATTATACTGTGACTTCAACAGGCGATCCCGCACCATCAGTAACGTGTACTCCGGCTTCAGGTAGCGTCTTCCCCATTGGTACTACTACTGTTAATTGTACAGCGACTAATGCTAATGGCAGCGTCTCGTGTTCGTTCACAGTGACAGTTATAGATAATGAACCTCCCTCCATTACCTGCAGTGTCAATCCGGCTTCGCTCTGGCCCCCCAATCATAAGATGAAAGATATTTCAGCGTCGTTCACAGCCAGCGATAATTCTGGAACCGCGACTGTTGTTCTTACTTCGATTACATGCAGTGAGCCGGACAACGGTTTAGGTGACGGAGATACACCGGACGATATACAGGATGCTTCATACGGAACTGCTGATACTCAGTTCAAACTACGTGCAGAGCGTTCCGGCAGAGGTAATGGCAGAGTCTATACAATTACGTATTCAGCCACTGATGCCTCCGGGAACAGCAGTACATGTGTAAGCACGGTGACCGTTCCTCACAATCCGGGTTCGAAAACCGAAATCGGTCCGGAAGAAATGTCAAAAGCGCCGGAAGAATTCGCATTACATGGGAACTATCCAAATCCGTTCAATCCATCAACAGTTATCAGTTATTCGTTACCTGTTAATGGTGTCGTAACATTGAAGGTGTTCAATACGCTTGGAGAAGAAGTGGCAACACTCCTGAACAACGAAGAATTAGAAAGTGGAAATTACGAAGCGATATTCACCGCCGAAAGTTTGCCGAGCGGTATCTATTTCTATCGTATCAATGTTGAATCTGTTGATGAGGATGGTGTAAAGAATTCCTTCACGGATGTGAAAAGATTGACATTGCTTAAATAGGAACTGAAGAATATTTTCGACATGAAAAGCCGTCTGAGAGTGTTCAGGCGGCTTTTTTGTTTCTTGGAAAAAACTCTCTACATTCATCATCATTTATGAAACATGTTTTTTCAATATTGTTCGTGTATCTTTTAACTGTTTGTCAGGTGATGTACGCGCAAATTGAGCGGCTGACAGTTGATGACGGTCTCTCCCAAAATTTTATCTTCAAAATTTTTCAGGATAGCCGCGGTTTTATCTGGATTGGAACAAAGGACGGACTTAATCGTTATGATGGAAACAATTTTGTTGTTTACCGCCACGACCCTTTCGATTCGACCTCACTCTCCGATAATGAAGTTACCGAAATTATCGAAGACCGAAATGGTGTTTTGTGGATAGGAACCAACGACGGAGGATTGAATTGCTTTGACAGGGCAACAGAACGATTCACACGATACACGGCTATCATCAATGATTCATTATCTTTGAATCAGTTCATAATTGCCAGAATATGTGAAGGGAAAAATCATGTGCTATGGGTAGCAACGAATACCGGTCTCATCAAATTCGACAAGTCGAAAGGAGTTTCAGAATTTTTTCCCCCGCAACAGGACGATTCTCTCCACCTCAGACGGCAGGGTATTTATAACGTCTATGAAAATCGTGATGGGGTACTCTGGCTTACTTCTACTGAGTCTGGTCTCGTTCGCATGGACGTCTGGAACCAGCCGATACGACAGCACCGTAGTATCTATCAGGCATCCGGTCAAGAACAAATCATAAAGACGTTCAAATATCATGAACAAACTCGCGCACTCTATTTATTGACCTCTTCAAATGTTGTAGTAATGAACGCGACAACAAACTTGTTCCGTACGCTCATTAATGATGAACATGATACAACGAATTTCATCGGTGGTTCTCTAGAAGAGGTTGGACCAAATTTGTACATCGGTGTCAGATATAACTTGTTTGAATTTGATATCTACAACAAGGTCAAGAAAAATATCATAAACATCCCTGAAGGATATTTTACATCATTGTTTCGGGATATATCGGGGACACTTTGGCTTGGAACGAACGGCTCGGGTGTGTACAAATATGTTCCACGGGCAAACCGCTTCCATCATTCGGAGGGAAGTTTCCTGAGAACACTGTTCGAACGAGAGCTCGCTGCTTGTCGTCGCCTTGACATCAACCTCGAACCGGCGTTGTCTGGGCGTGCCGCATGGTTTCCCGCAATGTTAAAAGATTCAAAAGGAAATTTTTGGGTCGTATCTTCCGGAGTAACGAAATTAGACGCTTCAATGAGCAAGGTCAAGAAATTTCCTTCTCCCATGTTGCCAGATAGTATAATGTCAAACGGCGTAATGGACATCCTACTTGAAGATAATGCTGGAACCGTTTGGCTCGGCGCACCGAAAGGGATTGGCTATTTTGATAGAACCGATAAGTTTCAATACGTTCGTCTTTATCCTGCGGTAAATCAGTTCAATGTAACAGGCATACAAAATTTTGATTACAAGGATATTACCTGCATCTATCAAGACAAGAAGGGAACATTTTGGCTCGGAACTCCTGTCCTTGGACTGATTCGATTTGAACCTTCGACTAACAATATTCGATACTTTCAACAACAGCGCTCCAATCCGAAAAGTATCAGCAATAATCATGTCCTTACAATTTGTGAAGACCCGAATGGC
>JACPVN010000094.1 GCA_016191715.1 Ignavibacteriota bacterium
AATCGGGATATGTGGTATCGGTAATCTCAGATTCCAGAATCAAAAACAAATACCGGTTTGTTGTAACGCATTTGAGATATAGGAATGAAATAGGTACATTTCCGAAAACATTATACTGTAAACTTATGTTAGAAAAAGAGAGAAAATATTTTGAAATACATCGGACCGAGTGGTTATCACAACATGTCGGGAAATTTGTTCTCGTGAAAAACGAAGAACTCATTGGAATTTTCGATACGCAACAAGATGCTTTGGTTGATGGCGCCCGTAGGTTTGGAAATGATTCATTTCTTGTCCGTCAAGTTGAGGAATCAGAACACCTTGTTTATATTCCTGCATTAACGCTCGGGATTCTTCGTGCCAATTCTACACACGCAGTTTAATGCACACCAAAAGAATCCCCAAGGTCAAATTGTTCATATACCTTCAGCAATTGTACTTTTAGATCGGGGTCCCTGTGTTCAAGTGACGATTGGTCTTGCACAAAGCATTGCAAATCAATTGTTACAACAGGGTAAGCCATTACCTAAACCCGTCACCGGCGTAGCACTTATTGATACCGGAGCAAGTTCTTCCTGTATAGATGACGATGTTGCAAATCAACTTCAGCTCCCTGTCGTGAACGTCGTGAGCGTTGCATCCGCTTCACATGCATCAACACCACAAAATGTTTACCCAATTCAAATCGAGGTCGTAGGATTACCTATCTCGATTGAAGCGCCAAACGCAATTGGTGCTGCGCTTTCTTCACTTGGTTTGCTCGCTCTCATCGGTCGGGATGTTTTACAGCATTGCACATTGTTTTACAACGGCATAACCGGTGAAATTACTCTCTCCATCTAAGTTATCCCAGTGTACTACAAATCTCGTTCTGTTAGTATAAATATAACGGTATGAACGCTTCTAGTCCTTGGAAAACCATCATCACGCTCGTGGTGATGGTTTTTTATTTTCATTCTGCAGAGTCTCAGACATCCCGTTACGCACTGTCGTTCAACGGCTCGATCACAACTTCCTCCCGATTATTTTAGCACCCGTTCGATCCGGACGAAGTGACACGAAATCAATCTCTCCCGCTCAATGGTGTTTGGGGAGTCGGCATTGATGTTCGCCGCGAAATAGGAGTGAGTAATATCCGATTGGGAGTAAGTGCAGAAGTTCTCTGGAATGAAGTGGCAATCGAAATTCCTGCCAATCAAAAAAAAAATATTACTACTGATGGTTACATCGCACTCCCGGTGGAACTCTCCGGATATTTTTCCATTCCCTTCAGCACAGAGAGTTTCAAAATGTATATGGGAGGAGGAGTCGGAATGTATTTTGGTGAACGCCGATACACTTACGCCGGCATTGAATCGAAAATTACCGAACGGACTCCGGGATTCGGAATTCACGTGGTAAGCGGATTCGAGTTCGCGCTCTCATCAAATATCGCTCTTCGTACTGAGTTAAAATTCCGCGACGTTCAATTCGAATCCACAAATGTATTTCCGCTTGATGCAACATTTCCGGCATCAACTCCACTTCCCGAACAAACTCCATTTCCAACCAAAGTAAGCATTGATGGAATACTGTTCGGCACCGGATTCGTTTTCCATTTCTGATTCTCCTCCCGGGCAAACTGTTTGCAGATGACGAACCACAGTCGAATTTATTTCACCGGATTTATGGGATGCGGCAAAAGTACGCTCGCACATCCGGTTGCTACTGTACTTGGTTATGATTCAATTGATTTGGATGGTGAAATCGAACAACGAGCGGGAATCACAATTTCTCAACTTTTCGAAGAACAAGGCGAGGCATCGTTCCGCCGCATCGAACAGGGACTGTTGCAGGAACTTTCATTTAAACCGAATATTGTTATTGCACTCGGTGGTGGAACAGTGACGTTTGAAAACAACCTTGAGTTCATCAAATCAAACGGGCTGCTAGTGTACTTAAAGGTAGCGCCGGATATTATTTTGAAACGGGTACACCACAAACATCATCGCCCGTTGTTGAATGATTCAAACGGCGCGCAGTTATCGAAAGATGCATTGATGGAAAGAATAGTCTCGCTTCTCCATCAGCGCGAGCGCTACTACAATCAAGCGGATGTGACAATTGTTCTCAACGATTCAAGCATCGCGTTGACAGTTGATCATATCGTTCGCGTTATCCGCAGTTACGTTCCTTTGTAGCATTACGATAAATGCGGTTCTGTTTCAATGTCCGATTCATCAGACCTAAAAAACTTAGCAAAACTATTTACGGTCATGCTACACGCCTGTCGAAAACACAATCGTCCGTTTCCCGGAAATAATAATCCTTCGTTCAAGATGCGCTTTCACAGCACGAGCAAGCACAATCCGTTCGATGTCGCTCCCGATGCGTGATAGTTCTTCAATTGTTTGTTCATGGTTCACACGCTCAACATCCTGTTCGATAATCGGTCCGTCGTCTAACTCGGCTGTTGCGTAATGTGCAGTTGCACCAATCATTTTCACCCCCCGCTCATACGCCTGCTGGTACGGACTCGCTCCCTGAAACGCCGGCAGAAACGCATGATGGATATTGATAATCCTCCCTGAATATTCTTCAACAAACTCTTTCGAAAGTATCTGCATATACCGCGCCATAACCAGAACATCAATTCGGTACTGACGCAACAACGTTTGCAGTTCTGCTTCCTGTTTGATTTTTGCCTCAGGTGTTACCGGTAAACAAACAAACGGAATCCGGAACTTATCGGCAATATGTTCCAGCGCAGGACGATTGCTGACGATGAGCGGAATCTCGCACGGTAATTCTCCTTCCTGCTGTCGTACAAGCAAATCATACAAACAATGCGGCGCCTTTGTTACAAGAATTGCCACCTTCTGAATGTAATCAGAGTAATGAACCGACCATCGAAGTTGATACTCGTTCCCGAACAAGCCGAACTCCTCTTCCAGTTGTTTCCGTGAAACTTTCAGGGACTTCATGTCCAACTTCAACCGCATGAAATACTGGTTCCGTTCAACATCGGTGTATTGCTGACAGTGCAGGATGTTAAATCCGCGTTGATAGAAAAACGTACTGATGCTTGCCACTAATCCCTTCCGGTCAGGACAATCAATGAGAAAAATAATAGAATTCATGGAGTTGAATGTTATGAGAGTTTGTGTTTGATGAAAATACGGAATGTAACAGCAAAATTAAAACCACGAAATATTGTATTACTTATGTTGGTGATATAAAAAGTTGGGAAGTAAATGGTAATTACGACCGTAAGCCAATCCCAGAGTGTTTTTTCAGGCGAACTATCAACGACCTGTCGGAAAATTCACCATGTAGATTTCAGGGAAGATAAAGAAAAGAAGCCGATTCCGAACTCACAACACTTCCCTCCATCATAATGGCATCCACTTGCCAGTGGTACGTCTTTTCTCTTTCAAGAAGGTCTGTCTGCCGGAAGTTGAGTTTCGGTTCTGTGGTAACATGTTTCGTGATAACTTCTCCCGTTTCGTTCATCAAATAGAACTGATACTGCATTGCTTCCGGAACATCTGACCATAAAAACTCCATCGGTACAAGACTGACTATTTCACCTTCGACAGGCGAAACTAACTCAACCGATAAGATTGTTTCACCTGAACGATTCACTGTTTCCTCAGATTTCCACGGTTGCAAGTATGCCGCGGCTCCGATGAACATCAACAAAAACATGGCAAAAGCAAGTTGCAATTTGTTCGCACCATAGTTCCACATCAATCCTTTTCGGGGAGTAGCACGCACCAACCGTTCTGCTTTAAGCAGAACTTTCCTATTGAGTTGCGGAACATTGCTTATTTTCACTGCCGTCATCATGGCAGATGATTCGGCAAGGTGTTCACAACATTCCTGACAATGACTCAGATGTTGTTCAACTGATGATTGTTGCTCAAGTGAAAGTCGTTGTTCAAGAATTAAACTGACTTCAATGTCTGTTAAATGGTCTCTCATATACTACCTTATGGTATGGACAGAACAGGATGCTTTTACGCTTCGAGATGCTGTTGTGCAAACTGACGAAGTGTCTTCAAAGCATTTTCAATGATAGTGTAAATTTTTCGTTGTGGATTGATTCTCAGCAGGTCGCTGATTTCGCGGGCAGTCATTCCTTCCCAAAATCTCATACGGATAACAACTCGTTCCTGATCCGGTAAACGCATGACTGCATCATCGAACCATTGTGGCTCGAACAATTCTTCGTTTTGAAGCGCTGGCTCGTTCATCGTTCCATTGCTTTCATCATACGGAATATATCGGGGCTGTTGAGCAGCAACAGAATCTTCATCTTTCACCACTCGTTCAATCTTCATAAGCGACTCGGCAACGCTGATATCGTTCTTCTCCCTACCTGCGAGATGGTGTTCAATTTCTTCTCTGGAATATCCTTTCCAATAGTAGAGTTTAAAAACACAACGGTCGAAGTCGGACAGCCGGAGTAACGCAGCAGGATATCGTAATCTGCCATGAAGTGTTCGGTGTTCTTCGATGCAGAGGTTTTTCACCACGACCGTCAGCCAGGTCGAGAGTTTGGGTTGATGCTCTTTCGTTTCGGGTTGAAATTTTTTCAGGACAGCAAAATTGTTGGTTGAGAGTTTCGTACAGACAAACAGATATTTGTCCATCACGCGGTCATGGTCGTGTTCTGTTTGCCAGATAATTTTGAGGAAGAGATTCGAATAACGACGGAGGAATTCCTTCCAGGCATATTCTGAAGTAGAATTGCCCGAAAACAACTTCTTGAGAAGAACCATATCCGACTGCAGACGAATCATTGCTTATGATGAATTTATGACTTTGCTAACTAACTTCAGAACAATGATAGAAAAAAGGAGAATAAGAAACAAGCAAAAAATAGGGTTCAGATCGCGAGAACGGTATGTGTTCTCTTCAAGATTGTAGAGTGTAAAAAAGCCCGTCGTCTCGATTTCCTCGAAACGGCGGGCTTCAACTACCGTGAACTTTCAAACTAACGAATTAACAGCATCTTTTTCACATCACTAAACGATTTTCCACCCGCGCCTTGAGCAGAGATACGGTAGAAATAAACGCCACTTGGTACATCCGTCGCATCCCACTTCACTGACTTATATCCTGCATCCTGAACTTCATCAACAATTGTTGCAACTTCCTCACCGAGAACATTAAACACTTTTAATGTAGCCCAACCGGAAACAGGCAACTGGAAACTGAAAACCGTTGATGGATTGAACGGATTTGGATAGTTTTGTTGAAGCGCAAACTCCGTCGGTAATGTCGGGTCAATTCCTCTGTCGAGTTCAAGGAAGAACTTCACGTTCTCATTCTCAATGGTTGCGCTTCCATCGTTGGAAAGAGAAACGCGTTTCTCTCCGATTATCAAAGTCGCATGGGCAGATTGTTGTTCTATCTCCCACGAAATTGTCAATGGATAGGATGATGACTTTACCTGTAACGGAAGTATCCGTTGCAGTTCCGAACTTGCACATTCAGCCATCGTCCCGGTTCCGAATCGTACATCGAATGCACCATCCGGCGGAAGCGGAGGCATGGCAAACCGTTTCATTAACGTTGACTTTTCCACTATTGTTGAGAAGTAGAGTTTTTGTCTGCTTCCGGATTTATCGGTAATCGTCAACGTATTCATCTTTTCAATCTGTTGCTGAGCCGCTTGTTGACCCTCTTCGATAAGGTATCCCGCTGAATCGGTAAGATGATACGGAGCGCTGTTCAGAAGAAGGTTTCCGTTTTGATTCACTTTCACCCAATACCCTTGCGCCGGTTCGAGAGAGGTTGTTGTGAAATCTCCGTTCGCGTAACCATAGAGTTGTGATTCGATAATTCCTTCAGGGTCGGTTTGAATTCCATCGGCGGGTATTGAATTGGAAAGCGAACCAATGAGGTTCCATCCTTCTTTGACTTCAACGACTTCCTGCTCGCGTAAAAATCCTTCCATCCTGATTACATCTTCGTAGAAAAATTTCAACCAGTACCCTTTTCCGTTGACAAGATTTTCCTCAGCGTAATATCTGCCGTCAAAAGCGAACGCATCGGATGCCGCGCTTGGAAAAATTGAATACTTGGAATAATCAGTCAGTGTTAACGGAACGGAAATGAGATTCCAACGTTCTTTCACAGAAAAAGTAAATGAAGCCGGTTGTTCGATTTCCCGTGATAACATCCCCGAACTACTGCCGACAAGTAAATTATTATTTACAAGTTCAAGCGCAAATAAGTCGTCGCCGGTTTCGGGTTCGTCCGAATTCCACGTTGTTCCTCCGTCCGTTGTGCTGAGAACTGTTCCCATCGCACCGCAAGCCCATCCGCGACGAGCATCTGCAAAGTAGCAACTGAACAACGGATTCTGTCGTCCGGTCTGAATTTCTTCCCACGTGTATCCGTAATCTGTTGTCTTGAGGATATTTCCATTGTCCATTGTACAGAATCCCGTTTTCCAGTCAATAAAAAATACATCATAGAAAATTCCGCTTCCTGATGCTTCCTGAACAGGAAACCATGATTGTCCGCCATCGTTCGTTCTGTACAGAACTCGTGTCGGTGTATTGGTATAATCAACACCGCAAGCATATCCCGTGTAATAATCGGGAAACATGATTGAATATAATATCCCGTTAAATTGGTCTATCGCCTGAGTCCAGATATCTCCGCCATCGGTTGTACGTAACAACGTTCCGTTATCCCCGATTGCAAATCCATCGAGCGGAGTGGTAAAATGGACATCCCGCAGTTCACCTTGCGCTCCCGGATCTAACGGAGACCAGTTCTCGCCTCCATCTTCCGTCATCATCATCAATCCGAATTCACCGACAATAATATGTTTTAATGAATCAAAAAGAAACGCCTTATTGATTTTGTACGGTGAGGGAATTGTCATGGTCGTCCAACTTTCCCCGCCGTCCTTCGATTTCGACATCGCCCCGGAATATGAAGTGGAGAGAACAAGGTTTCGCCATGAGGCGATGGAAATTGGAATAATCCCTAACTCAGTGAGGGTAAAAATAGCTGCGTTTACATTTCGTTCAAACGTACTTCTTCCGAAGGTTCCGGCTACGATATAATCGCCG
>JACPVN010000583.1 GCA_016191715.1 Ignavibacteriota bacterium
TACATCGCTTTGTACTTACAACAACATTAGTCTCGATACAGAGATAGATTTTCTACAATATACGAAAGTCTCATGTCATTATTTCGACAGCAACATTTTCTTCACAGCAATGAAGTTCTTTGTGGTAAGTTTATAGAAGTCCACACCATTCGGCGCAGTCTCTGCATTCCATTCTTGCCTCTTGTATCCTGCATCTTGCATCTCATCAACGAGACTGGCGACCTCCCGTCCTAATACGTCAAACACTTGTAAGGTTACATGAACGTTTTCAGGAAGAGCATAGTCAATTCGGGTTACAGGATTAAACGGATTGGGATAGTTTTGAACCAAATGATACTCCTTTGGTAATGGAGTATCGTTGTAATGTTCGTACCTTCCGTGCGAAACAAGGATAAAACTCCTTGTCATGCCTTGCTCTTGTTGTGGCGTATCGAAGTACAAACGGATTGATTGCCCCGGTATAAGGTGAGTATATCTGCCATCGCTTACGTTGAGTTCTTTAACGACCTCACCCTGTTCTAAGTGAACTGCTGAAATTATGTTGAGTTCGTGTTTTGAATAATTCGGAGTTACCCTGTATGCAAGAGTGGCATAATCCAAAGCAATTTTATCAAGGAATCGAATATTAATCGTTTGTTCCACTTGTTCCAAGGGAGTGAAAAGCAATGTTGGGAGTTCACGGAATAGAACTGTAGTTGCTAATCCGGCGCTCATCCCACCGCCGCCGATTACTACTTTTGAGGGGGGTTTTAATGGTGAACTTCCGAAGATTCTCCAACCTCGTAATAGGAGACCAGCCCCTATTGAATTGAATGTTGAAGCGGAGCCGTCTGCTTCAACAAATTGTAACTTCAATGGGTTTTGAGTGTTTACGATGTAAGGATTTCCATCCATTGCAGTTAAAGCATGAAATTCTTCATCTATATTCTGCAATTGGAATGGAGTTATATATTCAACGATTTCCCCTGTGGGCAATACTGCTATTTGAGTCTCCTCCCGATGGTCAACAGCGAGCAATGTAACATTGTCAATCTTTGACCATTCATGTTCAAACTCTGTTAGTTGAAGTAAGTACTGTCCGTCTTTCATAACCGGTGATGTCGAAAGCATGTAGTAATCGGTAACATCCTTTCCTGCGTTAGTAGGTTGCTCACTTTGTGGGAGAATATTATTCTCTTTCCGAAATGAGTTCCCATCCCAAATTTCAACATAAGGACATCCGCCGCCGGGGTCAAGCGGACATGAAGTTGTGGTAAAACTTTGAGTCGTTGACCAATCACTAAGTCCATTACTGCCGGTTGCCCGCACACGCCAGTAGTATGTTCTGTTTTGAAGGAATCCGCTCGAAGCATTATAGTTGGTCTGAGTCAAATTACTCACGTCTCTTTCCATGGTTCCAAGAAAATTCGATTGTGTATTCACTTGAATACGATAAAACGTTGCGCCCGCCGATGCGTTCCATGAAAATAATTTAGCACACGTTCCGGCATCTGTTGAGAGATTTGTCGGTGCATTTAACGCGGGGACTCCCACAGCTATCCACGCGTTTTTGACTTGTGTTGCCTCAGTAGAATTTACTCCATAGAGATCCTTCGCTGCGAGTATTGAACCTAATAGTGCATCCCGGTATGTGGCACCTGAAGTAAGGTAAAGTGTAAGGTTGTTGTATGCAATCTTTGCCGCTTTTGTTTGTGTAATACCTGAGACACTATATTGCCAACCCTTATCGTTTGTTCCCGAACCTCCTTCAGAGAGCAAGTAGAACCAGAAATTTTGTACACCACTGTTAATATGCACACCACCAAAATCACAAGTACCACTGTACCAATAGGTACCTTGATAAGTGTCTGGTTGTTTTGGGTCATTAACCGAAACACAATCAAACTCTCTTGACTTCAGATTTGGATTTGCCATATTGCGTAAATATCCATCTGCAGTCCACATGTTTTCTCCGATGGTATAATCAGCAGTTTCCCCACCACCAAAGTATTCAATGGCAGTTCCAAAAATGTCAGAGAAGGATTCATTCAGCGCGCCCGACTCGTATGAAAGAGTGAGCTCTGCAGAACTGTGTGTTACCCCGTGAGTGAATTCATGTCCAATAATATCTAAGGAAACTAAGGAATAATTCGCGAGAGGACCCTTTTTACCGATTCTGATTCTTGACGCAGGCGAACTACCTGCAGTTGGACCCCACGCGGCATAGTCCGTACCTTCTGCATGAACATAACAATTGGTACTGCCCGTATCACCGTCCCAACCTACGCGACCATATGTGTTAAAATAATAATTCCGTGTAACTTCTAAAGCCCAATGTGCGCTGATACCAGACTTATAAATTTCTTCAGCTACGTTACCCAGAGGCGGATTTTCGGGATCCCATGTGTTGTCAATATCAGTGATTTCTAAAGCATTGTCCATATTACCAGCAGTAATATCGAAAGTATGATATTGGTCAGGATTGCAATCGTTTAACAGGATATAATCATTGTTCGGTGCACCTCGTTGAAATGTATTCATGGTTTGTGTTCCGTTAAACAGTGTAGCAACGCTTCCTGGAACACAATGATAAACAAGGGGTACTTTCTTTACGACTTCACTATTTTGCGCATTGATATAAACAACATTCCTATCATCCGGTATTTTCGAAGTAATATCGAATCTATAAGCAAGTACAAAATTCTCTGCGGTGAAAGGTACATCGTTCGCTCGTCGAGTAATTATCAATTCGGTTTTGGGAAAGTACGTCGCAGATGAATCTCCGGTAATATTTTTCAGAGAATTTTCTTCGCTACTATCCTGCCACATGTACACAGTAGCATTAAGATATGAGAGGGCTACATCCAATGCTTGGCTAACACTTACAGTTGGTGTGATGTCTGTATTTAATCCTTCGACTAAAGTTCCATTAGTTCGAACAACATTCCGCGCTCTGGAATGTACAACGAATTCAGCTTCATCAACTTTAATGCCTTTATACTTTTGCTGGTATCGCTCATGTAAGAAACCGAGTTCATCTGATGTTTGTCGTCCGACAATCAATGAATCATTCAGACCTAAACCAAGAATTTTTCTGTGTGTTCGTAGCTATCTCTCCGGATTTACTCTTTTCTCAGAGTGAAATTCGATCCAACGTGAATTGGAAGAGGTCAGTATGTCCTCACTAAGGTCTTGATACAGTGTATCGTTTTCGTTCTGCGAGAACGTTATGGTAATACAAGTGAGAAGGAGAAAAGCAAACAAAACAAAAAAGCGTACAGGAATGTTGCTTATTCTTACAACAAAAATATTCGAAGATTTCATATTGTTACCTTACAGTAATTGTAGTTAATTCAAAAACAATAAGTCGCGGTGCCGGGCGTAACATCATAAAAATAATAGACGAGTATCTATTTATTTTCTGCTCGAATCATCGTGCCTACTTGTGTGTGCAAATATAGTATGTTTTCTAAATATTCCTAAAAATAATTGAAACTCATGTGTAATGATGTTACAAGACGCTTGAAAATAAGTATATCAATAACGAAAAAGCCCATCCGCAATTCGCAAATGGGCTTGGATTTCAACAATATAGAAGTTTCTAACTTGCCTTCTTCAACGCTTCCGCCCCACTGACAATTTCAAGCAGTTCCTTTGTGATAGAGGCTTGACGTGCTTTGTTGTAGGAAAGTTGTAACACCCGAATCATATCGGATGCGTTGGTGGTTGCGTTATCCATCGCCGCCATTCGTGCGCCTTGTTCCGCCGCGTTTGATTCGAGGAGGACACGCCACACTTGGAAGTTGAGATGTTTCGGAAGTAAGGCTTCCATTATCTTTTCGCTTGAAGGCTCATAAATAAAATCAATTTGAGATTTGTCCTGATTCAGTCGGGATGAGATTTGAGATTTGTTTTCTTCAGGGATAATCGGGAGATATTGCTCAATACTGATGCGCGGTTGAGCAATTGTCTTGAACTCGTTGTAAATGATTTCAACTTTGTCGAAATCTGATTTGTTATATCCCTCAAGTATTTCACCCACGATGGTTTTCGCTTGCTGGAAATTAAGAGTGCTGAATATGCCTGTGTGCTTTTCAATAATCTTGTAATTTCGCTTACTGAAGAAGTCGTAACTCTTCTTGCCGATACATATCAACTTTACATGACCGGCTTCATTCAGTTCTTTGTAATTTTTGTTGATATGTAAAACAGCCGCCTTAATCAAATTTGCATTGAATGAACCGCACAAGCCACGGTCAGAAGTAACAATCACAAGCGCAACAGATTTCACTTCACGTTCAGCAAAGAACTGATTTGTCGTAACATCAACTTTTGAAGAAAGATGCTGGAGAATCTGCTTCATAGTTTTCGCGTACGGACGAGCCGCAATCATTGCATCCTGAGCGCGGCGAAGTTTTGCCGCGGCTACCATCTTCATCGCTTTGGTGATTTTTTGTGTGCTTTTCACCGCACCGATGCGGCGGCGTATGTCACGAAGCGTTGCCATTGTTATGCAACCTTAAACGATGCGGTAAACTCTTTCGCGATGCTTGTGAGTTGTTCGGTAATCTCTTTCGTCAACTCTTTCTTCTCGGCAATTTCATCAAGCAAGGAACGATGTTTCAATTCCAACATCTCGTGTAATTCCTGTTCATATCTTCGAACATGCTGTAACGGTATTTCATCAAGAAAACCATTTGTCCCGAGGAAAATACTTACAACCTGATTTTCAACTGCCATCGGTTGATATTGTCCCTGCTTCAACAATTCAACAAGACGAGAGCCACGCGTTAACTGTGCTTGTGTTGATTTATCCAAATCAGAACCAAACTTCGCGAACGCTTCAAGTTCACGATACTGTGCAAGGTCAAGTCGCAAACGACCTGCTACTTTCTTCATTGCTTTGATTTGAGCATTTCAACCGACACGGGAAACTGAGATACAGACGTTAATTGCCGGACGAATACCGGAGTTAAACAAATTCGGTTCAAGATAAATCTGTCCGTCAGTAATTGAAATAACGTTTGTCGGAATGTATGCAGAAACGTCTCCTGCCTGTGTTTCAATAATTGGAAGCGCTGTTAAACTTCCGCCGCCAAGTTCATCACTAAGTTTTGAAGAACGTTCGAGCAAACGGGAGTGGAGATAAAACACGTCACCCGGATACGCTTCACGTCCCGGCGGACGGCGTAACAACAACGACACCTGACGATACGCCTGTGCGTGTTTCGACAGGTCATCATAAATAACTAACGCATGTCTTCCGCTGTCACGGAAAAACTCACCAAGCGTTGCGCCCGCGTATGGTGCAACGAATTGCATCGGAGAGGGGTCGCTTGCGGTTGCAGAAATCACTGTCGTGTATTCCATCGCTCCGGCTTTTTCCAACCCTGCAACAACCTGTGCAACGGTCGAGCCTTTCTGTCCGATGGCGACATAAATGCAGAACATCGGTTTCACGCCACGCTTCTTTGCTAACTCTGTGTGAGTATATTTTTGGTTGATGATTGCATCAATTGCAACGGCAGTTTTTCCTGTTTGTCTGTCGCCGATGATAAGTTCACGTTGTCCGCGACCAATCGGAATCATTCCGTCCACTGCTTTGATACCGGTTTGCAACGGTTCTTTCACAGGCTGACGCTGAATAACACCGAGCGCTTTTCTCTCAAGCGGAGAAAACTTGTCTGTCTTAATTGCGCCGCGACCATCAATTGGTTGACCGAGTGGATTGATAACACGTCCAAGCATCGCTTCGCCGACAGGCATGGATGCAACGCGTCCGGTTCGTTTTACCGTGTCGCCTTCTTTAATTTTATTACCTTCACCGAAGATAACACAACCGACATTATCTTCTTCAAGGTTCAACACCATGCCGAAGATGTCGTTGGGAAATTCCACCAACTCGCTCGCCATGACTTTCGAGAGTCCATAAATACGCGCAATTCCGTCACCGACTTGCAGTACGGTACCGACATCATAGACGTCCACTTCTTTCTCAAAACCGGAAAGTTGTTTTCTTAATATTGCAGAGACTTCATCAGGTCTTACTTCTGCCATTGATGTTCCTTTTCATTTCCAAAATTTATAAACATAATTATACCGCACCCGATGCAAAACGTTCTGCCAGCACTTCAAGCTGGCGGCGAACGCTTCCATCAACAACGGTGTCTTCATACTGAATCATGAAGCCGCCGATAACGGATGGGTCTTGTTTCATTTTCAAACGGATACTTTTTCCTGTCCGTTTTTTCATTTGTTCGATGATTGCCTGTTGCTGTTCTTTGCTAAGGACAACAGCAGACCGAACTTCTGTATTCAAAATACCAAGCCGTTCATCACGCAACTTATTGAACTGATGAATGATTTCCGGCAAAATGTTTTCGCGATTCTTTGTTGTCATCAAACGAAGAAACAGCGATGTCGTCTGACTGACATTGCCCTTGAATACTTCATCAAGTACGCGTTTCTTCTTTTCCTTATTAATGATTGGACTTTTCAGGAAAAGCAAAAACTCGCGTGTCTGATTGATGACAGAATCCATCATGATAAAGTCATTACTGACTGCATCAAGCTGTTTCGTTTCTTCAGCGACTCCAAGGAGCGCCAGCGCATAGCGATATGCGGCTCGTGTGTTTTTCATTGTCCGTTAATTCTTCGGCAATGATTTCAACACATCATCAACTAACTTCCGATGCTTATTGGCATCAAGCGATTCGTTGAGAATTTTTCCGGCGGCAAGAATTGCCAAATCTGCAACCTCGCCGCGCAACTGTGCAAGCGCCGCATCTTTATCCCGTTCGATTTCCGCTTTCGCCTGAGAAACAATTGCATGTGCCTGCTTCTTCGCAGTCTCTTCCATCTCTGCCTTTAACTTTTGTGCAAGTTCACGGCTTTCTTTGATGATTTTCTGAGCATCCGTTTCTGCAGATGCTAACTGCTGACGATGCTGTTCAAGCAATCGTTCCGCTTCACCCTTCGCATGTTCCGCACGTTCGATTGAAACGCGAATATGTTCTTCACGTTGTTCCAACGCGTCGAGAATCGGTTTCCATGCGAACTTCTTCAGAACAATCACAAGAAGAACAAACGTTACTGTAGTCCAGACGACAAGTCCGGGATTTATTTCTAACATTGATATTCTTTCATGAATAATTAATTGACGATTGACGATTTTATCATTGAGTCATTGAAAAGAATATTCAATGAATCAATCGTACATGACTCAATCGTCAATGTTATGATTTTGTAGCAAGAATGATGCAGATAACGAGCGCGAAGAACGTTGCGCCTTCGATGAGCGCCGCGGCGATCAACATTGACGTACGAACTTGTCCTGCAACTTCCGGTTGACGTCCGCTTGCATCCATTGCCGCCGCCGCAAGTTTACCGATTCCGAGTCCGGCTCCGATAACTGTTAATGCCGCGCCAATTCCTGCCGCTAAATAACCTAATCCTAATGCTTCCATTCTGTATATCTCCTGATGTTTAATGAATAATTATCTAATTAATAAAATTTTGTTTTACTTTTTCATTCTACATTCGACATTCATCATTCATAATTATCAAATAATAAATCATGAATATCGAACTCTAAATTATGAATGAAGAAGTTTTATTTTCTCA
>JACPVN010000584.1 GCA_016191715.1 Ignavibacteriota bacterium
ACTGTTAAATACACGGGTGGCGCCGGCGGTGGCTCTGTTGTAGCAGGATGGCCCTCGCGTTACAATCAATCAAGCAAAAAAGATTATGCGTTTGCCGCTACAGTTGATGGCTCAGGAAATGTATATGTCACCGGTGGAAGCGAGAGTACTACAAAGTTTGATTATGCGACAGTGAAATATAATTCAGGCGGAGTTCAACAATGGGCAACAGTCTATAACAGTTTTGCAAGCAAGAACGATATTGCGTACGCGCTTACGCTGGATGGAAGTGGAAATGTGTATGTCACCGGCACAAGTGAAGGGAGTGTTTCGAAATATGAGTACGCAACTGTGAAATATAATTCTGCCGGCACTCAGCAATGGGAGACTCGATACAACGGAGGAAAGAATGATTATGCGCGTTCAATCGTTGCGTGTGACGCCGAAGCGGCTGTGTTTGTTACCGGTGGAAGCGAGCAAGGGAGTACAAAAAAATTCGATTATATCACACAACGACTTGCAATGAGTGATGGTACATCCGAGTGGGTGGGAGATTACAACAGTACTACATCGAAGAACGATGTTGCATACAATATCGCCGCAGCGGCGTCAACATGCGCGTTGATTGTTGCAGGAACAAGTGACGGAGGAACAACGAAACTCGATATTGCAACTGTTCACGGTTCACCCGACGCGGCGTTGCCAGTTTCAAAAACTACTCATAGACTTGTCTCGGAAGAAAATGAATTAGTGGCTGAAAAATTTATTTTGTCGAACAACTATCCGAATCCGTTTAATCCAAGCACTGTGATCAGATACTCATTACCCGTTCATAGTATTGTCACGGTAAAAGTATTTAACGTCCTTGGACAGGAAATGGCAACGTTACTTGAGAACGAAGAAATGGAGGAGGGCGAACATGAAATCGTGTTCGATGCAACCGGTTTAGCGAGTGGGATTTATTTTTATCATCTCCACGCAGGAAGTGAAATTGCTGTGCGAAAGATGTTACTCGTACGATGAAATCTGAGGATGACACAAACAAATTGCCGAGGCAACGACATTCAAGGTAAAAAAATGAAATAAAAAACCGAATTTTACAATCAGGGAAATCCGATTCTCATATCTGACAAATAAAGGAGGATAATCCATCATAAATGACACGATTATGAGTATATCTTTTCTATGATGGTTTAATTGTGTTCCTTTTTGACTAATAATAATTTAGTTGCATGGCACGTAATTAGGAACGTGTCAAAACCTGTCCAACTGTTTTTTTTAAGAAAAATATTAAATATTCCTTGTTAATTTATAAAAAAGCAGTTATACTTAGTCGCGTTTTCAGGTTTGTTTAGCGCAGAGTTTAGTCTTACTTATTTAACTTAATATTAATAAACCATAATTACTCACAGAGGAGAAAAACAATGAAAATATTTACTCTCATTTTAGTGACTCTCTTTGCTTTTAGTCTCGTGTATGCGGACAACGTAGAGTTCCGCGTGAACATGAAAATCAAAGCATTGAAAGGCACATTTAACCCTACTACCGGGACAGTGAATGTTCGCGGTAGTTTGAACGGCTGGGGTGAAACTGCTATGTCGGATGGAGACAATGATTCCATCTATACTGTTACAGTTGATATTCCGGCTACTACAGCAGTTGAATTCAAATTCCATTACAATCCAGGTGACAATTGGGAAAATGTAGCAAATCGTCAATACACGGTTCCCGGTGGTGGTGGGTCATACGAAGATTATTTCGATAAAGATAGTTTTTATGTTCCTACATATTCTATCACTGTCAATTTTTCATGTAACATGGAATTGGAAAGACTATCAGGAAGATTCGATCCCAACACTGACGGTGTTTCCGTCAACGGAAGTTTTAATGGTTGGGCATCAATGACCACAATTCTGACAGCAAATCCGTTGAACCCGGATATCTATGAAGGTTCAGCGACGGTATTGAAAGCAGTAGGTGAAAACATCGAATTTAAATACTGGTATCAGGATAACAATTGGGAAAGTGTCAGCAATCGTGTTTATGTATTTACACAAACAGATGCAGATGCCGGTGAAGTTTTTCTTGAACATGCATTTAACGACGGGACTTTAGAGACAGTGTTGAATCAACCTTGCACTGTGAAATTTAAAGTCTATATGACTGGAGCTAAATCTGCTTTCTCAGGAAATCCATTCCCGATGGTGAATACAGTTCACATCGCGGGTAGCGCTCTGCCATTAAAATGGCCCGGTGGTGGTTGGCCCGATGGCGACATTACCAATGTCATACAATTATTTGATGACGGTACAAATGGTGACGAAACTGCGGCTGATGGTTGGTATTCTAAAGATACTGTTTTCCCATCATACACAATCCTTGCTGTACAATTTAAGTATGGCGCAAACTGGGGCGATGTTGTCAACAACGAAGGCGGAAATGATAATGAAGCCGGATTTGCACAAAACCATAATCTCAATTTCACAAGATATATGACTCAAGTTACGGTTTCCGATACATTTGGGAAGATGGGAAATTCCGTTCTTTCAAATGCAAAATATGCTTATACATTTAATGTTGATATGAGCATCAAAGCACTAAAAGGGATATTTGACCCAACTGCGGACTTGGTCTATGTACGAGGTGGATTTAATGGTTGGGGTACCGGCAACCCAATGACTGATGCCGATGATGATTCAGTTTATACAGCAACGTTAGATGTTGCTGCCGGTACGTTTGAATTCAAATTTATGTTCCAAGATATAAGCCTTGCTACTGAAGTTTGGGAAAGTAACCCGAACCGTTCAATCACAAATGTTGATGGTGGTTCATTTACAGATTTCTTTGATAGAGATGATTGCCCGCCAACAGTAGCCAAAAATGTTGACCTGGTATTTTCATGCAACATGGAATTAGAAAGACTTTCCGGTAGATTTAATCCGAGTACTCACGTTGTTTCAGTGAATGGAAACTTTAACGGATGGTCTCCAATGACTACCGTTATGACTCCCAATCCATTGAACCCGGATATTTATGAAGCGGTATTTCCCAGAATGTCAATGCTCTGCGATGTTATCGAATTTAAATTCTGGTATCAG